>NZ_JCAKMY010000008.1:0-115539 GCF_059515845.1 Acinetobacter sp. CY79 | reverse complement strand
GTGTATTTTTTACGAAGTGCTCAAAGGCTTGAAGATCTCGAATCCTCGAAGGGCGTCCTGCATTTTGAGGTTTAGGCTGTTTGAGCTGACCAGTCTGCTGTTCGAGTAGGATCCAATCATCTAGGGTCGTTCTTGCAATATTAAACAGTTCACACGTTTTGGATTTATGCTGTGATTCTTTATAAAACTGCATGACTTTTTCGCGTAGATCGACAGAATATGTTTTTGGCATGATCCTAAATCTTAGTGTTTTTTCTATTGTAGCTCATATTGGTTTTTTAGCTATAGCGCTAGAGACGCATTATCGAGGTACAGGGGTATCTGCTCAAATTATTGCTTCGGGAACAGTGGTGAGTATTTTATTGATTGGTGGATATGGCATTGTGATCAATGCCATATTTAACTTTTAATTTCTTAAACCTCTTAAATAGAGGGAATTTTAAGTTCAAATTATTGGGCTAAACTTGCTTTGAATAATTGCATAGCTTGTCCACGATGGCTAATTTTATTTTTTTTCTCTTTTAACAGTTCAGCGCTGGAAATATTCAACTCAGGAAGCCAAAACAAAGGATCATAACCAAAACCATTTTCACCACGAGCCTGTTCTAAAACTTCGCCTGTCCAAATCCCTTGGAAGATTTTAGGCAGAGGGTCTTCAGCATGTTCTACAAGTGCAAGCACACAGACGAACATCGCTTCAATCGCTTCGCCATTTTGACGTAAAGGTTTTAAATCAGCCAACAACTTTTGATTGTTTGCAGCATCATCACCGTGTTCACCTGCATAGCGCGCCGAATAAATGCCTGGTGCTCCACCTAGAGCAGGGATACAAATTCCAGAGTCATCAGCAATCGCGGGCTTACCTGAAATTTTAGAGGCATGACGCGCTTTGATAATGGCATTTTCGACAAAGCTTAAACCATCTTCAATCGCATCTCCAATGTTTAGCTTGCCTTGTGGAATAACGTTTACAGGAAGATTCAATTCTGCAAAAAGCTTTTCAAATTCAGCGATTTTACCTTTGTTATTACTGGCTAAAACCAATGTGCCTTGAGACAGCCAATCTTGTGCAGACATGTTGAATACTCTAAAATTCTAAAAAGCTCATTCTAACTGAATTTAGATTGTTATGAATATGATGATTGCGACTTTAAGTATTCGAAATAATGCGTCCTAATGCTCAAAAGTAAATCAAAATCGCGTGCTAAAAATAAAATATATTTGGTAGATTTAATGATGGTCAGTGTTTCAATAATGATGAGAAAATAGGTCGATTTTATGGATATGAACGATACCCAAGCAATGGATCTTACTCAACTTTATATTATTGAGCAGGTAGAGCAATTGTTAGTTGAACTTGCTTGTGATTCGGCATTGTCTCAACAAGAGCGAACACAACAATCTCAAGTTATTTGTCAATTGGTGCTGAGTCCTGAGGCAAAGCAGTATTTATTGCATCGGTTTGAGCAGAGAAATGAAGAATTTTTAGAAAAGCGAATTTATCAACCGATCATGGATGCTTTAATTCATTAAGTAAATCTGATTTTAATGTTTTGTCTATAAGGTTAAATATTAGCTTGATATGAGCTCCACAATTTAAGTTTTATTTTAAGCAATTGTTCAATCAGTGAAGTTATTTTGATGTATGCTTAATATTCAAAATGCTAATAAGTTATAACACTGAGCAATAAAAAATTAATGTTATTCAACTAAATGTTGTTCAGATAAAAATAGTCATTCTCAATTTATAGCAGTGTTGATATTGATCAATTAGAAAAATTATAGGTGATCACGTGAAAATTTATTTAAGCCTCATTCTGTCAGCTCTTATGCTATCTGGATGTACAAGTCCTGAAGAAAAACAGTTACAAGATATTCAACAGCAAGTCACTAAAGATGCAATTGCTCAGTATGAGGCGGTCAAAAAAACCAACGATAAAATTGAAATTTGCGTTTACGCAGGAATAGTGACTGCAGCTTACACACAAGCCAATAATCAAGCTGAAGCAGATAAATGGAAAATTATCGAGGATCAAGATTGTAAAAAAGCAGGGATACCAATGGAGTAGTCTAAGGCTATTTAAAGTCTGAAAATCAGAGATTAAAAAAAGCACCCTGAGGTGCTTTTTGTTTATTATTTACTGTGCTTGAATCCACTGATCTGCACGGTCGCGGGCAGTGCGAATTTGATCTGGTGTTAGGTTGGCAGCCAAAGCTGTTTTCTTGGTTTCAGACATATTCACAACGCGGTTGTCTAACATGCCATCACGAGTAGACAGTTCATACCATTGGTATGCACCCATATAGTTTTTCTTCTTCTCTTCCATCATGGCGAGATTAAAGCTCGCACGATTATCACCATGGCTTGCCGCTTTCTCAAAATATGAACGAGCTAAGGTTTCATTTTTAGCTGTGCCCGTACCATCTGCAAGCATACGACCTACATTGAGCTGAGCAGCAGCGATACCCTGATCGGCCGCAGCTTTAAACCAAGTAAATGCTTGCTTCGCATCTTTAGGAACAGTCGTGCCTTTTTGATAGTGCGTTGCTAAGTAAAACTGAGCAGCAGCTTGACCAGCTTTGGCTGCTTTTTGCAGATCTGCCACATTCATATGGGCATATTGTGCTGCTAGAGCAGAAGTTGATGGTTGTTGAGGTACATAATCCGCATGAGCTTGAATACTCAGCATCCCCAAAAATAATGTACTACCTAATAAGAAATTTTTCATATAGCGCTCACTCTATATATAGCGACTTCACCGAACAAATTAGGCAAATGCTTACTCAGCATACTGCCTTGTTGATCACCATTTACGGCAAGTCGATCAATAATTTTTATCTGATTTTCAGCACAGAGTGCTTCAAAATCCTTAAATGTGCATAAGTGGATATTTGGTGTGTTATACCACATATACGGTAATGCTTCAGAAACAGGCATCTTTCCTTTCAAGGCCAAGAAAGAACGAGTCTTCCAATGGGCAAAGTTGGGAAAGGTAATAATCGCTTGTTTACCTACACGCACCATGTCTCTTAAAAGAACATCAGGTGCATCAACAGCTTGCAAAGCTTGTGCCATCACCACATAGTCAAAAGACTGGTCGGCAAAGCGTCCCAAACCTAGGTTTAAGTCTTGTTGGATGATATTTAACCCGCGACTGACGGCAATTGCAATCTTTTCCTGATCAATTTCGAGTCCATAGGCACGAATTTGGTGTTTTTTGCCCATTTGTGATAACAATTCGCCATCACCACAACCCAAATCAAGCACGCTTGAACCTGGTTTGATCCATTTATCTGCCAATTGTTGATCAATACGCATTACACAGTCTCCTTAGGTGTTGAAGCAAGATGGTCTGGACCACCCAAGAAAGCTCTTAGTGTTTTGACATACAATGGAATCGGGAAAAGGAACGAGTCATGACCTTGTTCTGCATCGACATCAATATAGCTGACAGGCTTTTGGCAAGTAATGAGTGAATCAACGATCTCTTGCGAGCGTTGCGGGGTAAAGCGCCAGTCAGTGGTAAATGACACCACCAAGAAACGGCATTTGGTATTCATCATTGCTTTATTGAGTGATGACTCATATTCACGCGAAGGATCAAAATAGTCCAATGCCTTGGTCATAATCAGATACGTATTGGCATCAAAGTTCCGACTGAACTGTTCACCTTGATAGCGCAAATAGCTCTCGACCTGAAACTCAACATCGAAACCATACATAAATTTGCCTGATTTTAAATCACGACCAAATTTTTGCTTCATGGCTTCTTCAGATAGGTAGGTGATATGACCGACCATACGTGCCAAGATCAAACCACGTTTCGGATAACTGTCATTTTCTAAATAACGACCATTGTGGAAATCTGGATCAGACAAGATCGACTGACGTGCCACTTCGTTGAATGCAATATTTTGGGCAGACAGCTTCGGTGCGCTGGCAATGATCACACAATTTTTTAAACGATCAGGATAGTCCACTGACCATTGTAGTGCTTGCATACCACCCAATGATCCACCAATCACCGAATACCAAACATCAATGCCTAAACGATCTGAAAGCATCGCTTGGGTTTTAACCCAATCTCGAACCGTAACTAAAGGGAAGTCAGGACCATAAGGGCGATTTTCATTTTCAGGGTTTGGAGAGGTTGGACCAGTTGACCCATTACATCCACCGATATTATTAAATGCAACCACAAAGAATTTAGAGGTATCAATCGCTTTGTTTGGACCAATACAGGCATCCCACCAACCGGCTTTTTTATCATCTTCATGATGATAACCTGCGGCATGGTGATGACCTGACAAGGCATGACAAATCAGAATCGCATTCGATTTATCTGCATTTAAAGTGCCATAGGTTTCAACCATCAGCTCAAAGCGAGGAAGGATACGTCCACATTCAAGCGAGAGAGGTTCTTCAAATTGGAATTTTTCTGGGGTAACGATACCCACTGAATCAGCTGGAAAAGACACCGGAGCAATTCGCCTTAAATCTTTATATTGAATCATAAAAGGATACCACTTGAGGGTATCCTTCTAAAGTCATTTTAATGTTAATTGATAATGTGAAAACTTATACCGCAGCAGCAATCACTTGATCAGCACTTAATAAACCTTGGTCGATCAAACGGTTGGTACTTGCAAGAATCGCTTCAATCGATGAAGTGACGATGTTGTCGTGCATACCTGCACCAAACACCGATTTGCCCGTACCTTTGACTTGAAGTTCGATCAACGCCAATGCTTTAGCGTTTGCACCAGAACCAATACTACGTTCTTCATAGTTCACGACATCAATAGGTAATTGAAGCGCATTTAAGATGGCAGAAATTGGACCATTGCCTTCACCACGTAAGTGCTGAACTTGTCCATCCACTTCTACGTCTAACTCTACCACTTGATTGCCATTTTCATCGGATAAACGATAGTTTTTCGCAGAATAATGGGTATCTTTTGCTTCAACATACGTTGTTTTGAACAGATCCCAAATTTGTTGAGCTGATACTTCAACGCCTTCATCATCTGCCACTTGTTGAACCACTTGAGAGAATTCAATTTGTAAACGACGCGGTAAAACCACATTGTAGTTCGATTCTAACAAGTAGGCGATACCCCCTTTACCTGACTGAGAGTTGACACGGATGACCGCATCATAGTCACGACCTAAATCCTTAGGATCGATGGGCAAGTAAGGCATATCCCAAATTTCTTCGTTCTTTTGGAACTCAAAACCTTTTTTAATTGCGTCTTGGTGTGAACCAGAGAACGCAGTAAAGACCAAATCACCTGCATAAGGATGGCGAGGGTGAACAGGTAAGCCTGTGCATTCTTCAACAGTTGCGATGATTTCGTTGATATTTGAAAAATCTAAGTTTGGTGCAACACCTTGGGTATACATGTTCAATGCAATCGCTGCAACGTCTACGTTACCTGTACGTTCACCGTTACCAAATACACAACCTTCGACACGGTCCGCACCTGCCATAATCGCAAGCTCAGATGCCGCAATACCACAGCCACGGTCATTATGACAGTGTACAGAAATGATCACACCATCACGACGTTGAAGGTTACGATGCATCCATTCAATTTGGTCGGCATAGACATGCGGACCTGACACTTCAACAGTTGCAGGCAAGTTTAAAATCACTTTGTTTGTTGGTGATGCTTCCCAAATTTCAGTGACCGCATCACAGACATCTTTAGCAACCTCAAGTTCAGTTGCAGTGAAACATTCAGGGCTGTACTGGAAAATCCAATCTGTCTCAGGATATTGAGTAGCATATTCTTTTACTTTTTCAGCGGCATTAATCGCCAATTTTTTCGCGCCAGCAACATCCACATTCAATACTTTTTGACGGAATGTCGGTGAATTTGAGTTGTAAATATGCACGATGGCACGCTTTGCACCCGCCAAAGATTCAAAGGTACGTTGAATCAAATGATCTCGTGCTTGCACCAAAACTTCGATATAAACGTCATCTGGAATATGGTTTTCTTCAATTAATTTACGTGTAAAGTCAAAATCCACTTGAGACGCAGATGGAAAGCCAATCTCAATATGTTTAAAACCAATTTTGACTAACATTTGGAACATTTTGAATTTTTGATCGATATCCATCGGCTCAAAAATCGCTTGGTTACCATCACGGAGATCCGTACTCATCCAAATCGGCGCTTTGTTGATTTCATTATTCGGCCATTGGCGGTCTGGCAAGTCAACACGTTGATACATGCGACGATATTTTTTACTTGGATCAGCCAACATCATGAGGTAACTCCTTGCGTAGGGTGGATTGCTTAACTTTTATAAAAGGCAACCTTTCTACTAAATAGATTGTGTCTATATGTGTTTTTCACAAGGGTCTTATATAAATAAATATATGAATTCGTAAAATATTTTTGTATTTACTGACTCAATATATTCTCAAAACCTTGTAAAACTATAACTTAAAGTTTAATCGAGAACCGTCGAAATGTTTTTCCTATTTTTATATATTTTAGTCTTATGTTGATAAAGTTTTTCTAATATTTAATAAATTTTAAAAATATTTTTTAATTTTTGTATTTATGTGGAGTTAATTTTTTCTTTAATCTAGGGTATTGGAATTTTTTTAAGCAGATTTAAGTTTGTATAAAACTGATTATTTTCCTACATTTTGATGAAGGTGGAGTTGAATTAATACTTACTGAGTAAAATACTTACGATATTCGAAACTAGAACTTAATTAATTTAGTGATCAGATGATGATGAATTCATTTCATCACTTTTCTTTTGAGCATAAAAAACCCTACTGAAGTAGGGTTTTTTATTGGGGAATAAATTTAGAAGTCGTAAGAAATTGATAACCAGTAGTTACGTCCTGCTAAATAAGTCCCTTCAGTTCCAGAAAGGTATTTATAGACATTTGTTGACTCTGTGTCTGATCCATCTACATATTGAACTTCAGTGTTTTTTGTAAAGTCCTTATCCAAGAAATTGTTGACCGCCATGTTCAAACTTAATTGATCAGTAACTGTATAACTAGCCCCTAAGTTAAATAAGTTATAACCCGAAAATTTGTTTCCTGAAGCCGTGTAAATAGCTTGATCTTCAGCATCTAAAGATGCAAAAGAATCTGTTGAGCGTACACGGCTGGATTTATATTCATGTTGTAACCAAAGATCAAAGGCTGGATTAATATGCCAAGTAGATGTTAGGTTAAATGCATTTCGAGGGTTGTTGTTATAGTAATTACCTTCTGATTCAGGGTTGTTACTATCAGTGATTTTACTCTTTGTATACGTATATGATGCTTTAATATCCCATTCTGGAAGAATCGCATATTGTAAAGTCGTTTCTAAGCCATAGACTTCAGCTTTGTTAGCATTAATGTTTTTACTGCATCTTTTGCCACTTGTACAAAGAGGATGATCTGTTGCATCAACACTAACAGTGACATCTTCAATTTCATTATAGAAGCCCGTTGCGTTAAATGTAATTTGATCACTTGGTTGTAAATTAAAACCTAGTTCATAGTTAGTAGATTTTTCAGGTTTTAAATTAGGGTTACCAAAAGTTAAATTGCGGCCTTGTCCACTAAGATTAATTAAATTGTCTTCAAGGGATTTCGCTGAAGGAACTTTATAGCCTGTGCTTACACCACCTTTAAAAGTAAGTATGTCACTAGTGTTCCAAACTAAGTAGGCACGTGGGCTAAAATGACCGCCAAAGCCGGAATGATCTTCATAACGACCACCTAGTGTTAAGTTAAGATTATTTAAAATACTCCACTCATCTTCTGCATATAGTGCCCAAGATGTGCTATCGAATTCATTTTTTCCAGTAATATGTTGAGCAACGTTGTCTGCGATTATTTGTTCTTTATATTGTGTGCCTAGAGTTAGCTTATGATCACCTAATGTAGAAATAACATGGCTGTCAGCAATAATGTCAGTATTTTTTAGATTACGTGGGCTACCAATACGTGGGTCAAGTGCTGCAACTTCGGCGTTAGTAAATGCACCAGACGGTAAGGTTCTACCTTCTTTCTCTGTTTCTGAATGGCTTACATACGTTTTCCAAGTACCGAAGTCGTAGTTTCCATCATGACCTATTGCAAATTGGGTGCGGTTAAATTTTAATTCATCGCTATAACCTGGTGCTTCAGCAGGTTTTTTTACCCAATCGAGATCACCTAGGCGACTGTCTTTGTTGTCATATGTTTGACTAGAGTGAAATCCATCAAGCCAAAGTGAATTTTTATCATCAAGAACAAACGATAATTTTCCACCAAAATCATAGTTATCTGCTTTATTCGGGCGTGGATCACGGCCAGTAGAGCCTTCGACTACACGTTCAGATTTCTGACGATCTAAATAGCTACCCCGAAGTTGTAAGCCTAGTTTTTCATTAATTAATGGGCCATTAAGTAAAAAGCTTGTTTTCCAAGAATCGGCTTCACCTTTATGTTCCATCAAGTTACCACTGACAGTGACGTTGCCGTTCCATTCATCAGATACTTTTTTAGTGATAATGTTGATCACACCACCCATCGCATCTGAACCATAAAGAGTAGACATTGGTCCCCGAATCACTTCAATACGCTCAATCGCAGAGAGTGGGGGCATAAATCCTGTAGATGTTTCTCCAAAACCATTTGGTGTAACATCTGTTGAAGTAGTTTGACGACGACCATCAATTAATATAAGTGTGTCATCTGCGCCCATACCACGCATGCTGACGTTTAACCCACCAGTTTTACCAACGCCATTACGAACATCAATCCCTGGAACATCTGCAAGTAAGTCAGCAATACTTGTCGCATTTTTCTTTTCTATATCTTCTTTTGTCACAAGACTAATCGAAGCAGGTGCATTCTTAATATCTTGTTCAAAACCCGCTGCAGAAACAACAATAGTAGATAGCTGTTGTGCATTTTTGACTTCTTTATCTGTTGTATTTGCAATAACAGAAGTACTTGTCACTGCTAAAAGCGCAAGTGTTAGCGGCTGCAACTTGAAATGACTCATATATTCGATCCTAAAGGTATGAGTAAGCTTGAGAGAGCTGATTAAATTTGATGCAAATACTAATGATAAACCTTATCGTTTGCAATAAAAACAATACAAAATTAACTAAGTGTGAATAGAATAAGAAAATATTTTTAGGGTCAATAGGGCATAAACCCAATAAAACAGTGGTTAAAAAAAGGTATTTTGTATATCTTTGATTGTTGTCATATAATGTGGCACTTAAAAAATTGCAATCACTATTTCTATATCGAGGAAGCCATGCAAGTAACTTCTGAAGCGGTTTCGGGCGTTGCCCGTCGTTTAACTGTATCTGTACCGACGAGCCGTGTGAATGAGCAGTTTGAAGCTCGTTTAAAACGCACATCTAAAACTGTTAAGATCAACGGCTTCCGTCCAGGTAAAGTGCCATTAGACGTTGTACGTCGTGAGTACGGTGCTGGTATCTACAACGAGGTTGTGAACGATGTTATTCGTGACTCAGTATTCCAAGCCATTCAACAAGAAAAAATCAATGCTGTTGGTATGCCAAACATTGATAAAGTTGAAAACAAAGAAGATGCGCTCGTATTTGAAGCGACTGTTGAAGTTTATCCAGAAGTTGAAGTTAAGTTCGAAGGCTTAGAAGTAGAACGCAAAACTGCAGAAGTTGGCGATAAAGATGTAGATCAAATGATCGAAAATCTTCAAAAGCAACGTGCGGGTTGGGCTGAAACTAAAGGCATGGCTAAAAAAGACATGCAAGTAACTTTCGATTTTGAAGGTTCAGTTGACGGCGAAAAATTTGAAGGCGGTTCTTCTGAAGACTTCAAACTTGTATTGGGTTCAGGTCGTATGATCCCTGGCTTTGAAGACGGCATCGTTGGTATGAAGAAAGGCGAAGAGAAAGTTATTGATGTTACTTTCCCAGAAGACTACCAAGCTGAAAACTTAGCGGGTAAAGCTGCTCAATTCAAAATCACTGTGAAACTTGTTGAAAAGCAAAAACTTCCAGAAATTGATGCTGAATTCCTTAAAATCTTTGGTGTAACTGAAGAAGAAGGTATTGAGAAATTAAAAGCTGACGTTCGTAAAAACATGGAACGTGAAGTGAAAAACGGTCTTCGTAACCAAGTGAAAGGTGCAACTTTTGATGCGCTTGTAGCAGCGAATGAAATCGAAGTTCCAGAATCAATGTTGTCTCAAGAAATTGACCGTCAACGTCAACAAATGATTCAACAGTTCACTCAGCAGTTCGGTGCTCAAGGCGCTAAAGCATTTGATTCAAGCATGCTTCCTGATGAATTGTTCAAAGAACAAGCTGAGAAATCAGTTAAATTAGGCGTATTGGTAAGCAAAGTATTAACTGATGCGAAGCTTGAAGTTGATGCTGCTCGTGTTGAGGCTTACATCGAAGACATGGCTTCTTCTTACGAAGATCCAACTGAAGTGATTGAATACTTCAAAAACGATGAAAAGCAACGTGCTCAAATCGAAGGCGTGGTTTTAGAAGATCAAGTTGTCGATTACATTTTAGCTTCAGCTAAAGTGGCTGATGTGACTGTAAGCTACGAAGAATTGTTGAAAGAGCAACAAGCTCGTCAACAACAAGGTTAATTCTTCTTCGTTGTGAAAAAGGCGCTGACAAGCGCCTTTTTTAATACTTTCAAGATCGATAAGATGTCCTTTCATCACATAGCATATGCAAAATAATTCTGATAATTAATGGGGAATATTTTGCATTTTCAACAATTATCCCTCATATTGTGATTATGTGTTGAGTAACAAGAATTCAGGAATAAATAACGTATGTATGTTCCACAAATTGCTAACGCACTCGTACCGATGGTGGTTGAACAATCTTCTCGTGGCGAGCGTTCTTTCGATATTTTTTCACGTCTTTTACGTGAACGTGTGATTTTTCTAACAGGTGAAGTTGAAGATAACATGGCGAATTTGATTGTCGCGCAAATGTTATTTTTAGAAGCTGAAAACCCTGAAAAAGATATTCATTTATATATCAACTCTCCAGGGGGGTCGGTGACTGCAGGTATGGCGATTTACGATACCATGCAATTTATCAAACCAGATGTGGTGACTTACTGTATGGGTCAAGCGGCTTCAATGGGTGCATTCCTATTAAATGCTGGCGCCAAAGGTAAGCGTTACTGCTTGGAAAATGCACGTGTGATGATTCATCAACCATTGGGTGGATTCCGTGGTCAAGCATCGGACATCGAAATCCATGCACGTGAAATCATTTTCATCAAAGAGCGTTTAAACCGTTTGATGGCAGAGCACAGTGGTCAAGACTATGAAACTGTTGCGCGTGATACAGACCGTGATAATTTTATGACAGCTCAAGCTGCAAAAGAATATGGTTTAGTTGATGAAGTTCTGTCAAAACGTCCACAAAATTAAGCTTTAAAAGCATAGATTAAGAAATTTGGAGTGAAAATGTCTGAAAATCCTCAAGGACAAAAGCATTGTTCATTTTGCGGTAAAACGCAGTCTGAAGTGGGTAAGCTCATTGCAGGCGAGGACGCTTACATTTGTAATGAATGCGTAGATGTATGCTTAGATTTGGTTCAGACGAGTCAACAAGTTGAAACAGGTGAGTGGGCTACACGTCCATTGCCGAAACCACATGAAATTCGTGCTGCACTCGATCAGTATGTGATTGGTCAAGATACTGCGAAGAAGACACTTTCTGTTGCGGTATATAACCACTACAAACGTCTGAAAGTGACTCAATCTGAAAATAAATCAGAAGAGCGTGTAGAACTCGCGAAAAGTAATATTTTGCTGATCGGACCAACAGGTTCAGGTAAAACTTTACTTGCGCAAACCCTTGCTCGTCTTTTAGATGTACCTTTTGCGATGGCAGATGCAACCACTTTAACCGAAGCAGGTTATGTCGGTGAAGATGTTGAAAATATCGTACAAAAGTTACTTCAAAAAGCAGATTATGATGTAGAGAAAGCGCAAAAAGGCATTATCTATATCGATGAGATCGACAAGATCACACGCAAGTCTGAAAATCCTTCTATTACACGTGATGTGTCAGGTGAAGGTGTTCAGCAGGCTTTGCTTAAAATGATCGAAGGTACGGTTGCATCAATCCCACCACAAGGTGGTCGTAAGCATCCGCAACAAGAATTCATTCAAATTGATACGTCGAATATCTTGTTCATCTGTGGTGGTGCATTCTCAGGTCTTGAGCGTGTAGTACAGCAGCGTCAAGAGAAAGGTGGTATTGGTTTCACAGCAGATGTGAAAAGCAAAGATGATACCAAGAAACTATCAGAATTGTTCCGTCAGGTTGAAGCGGCTGACTTGGTGAAGTTTGGTTTAATTCCTGAATTCATCGGTCGTTTACCTGTGATTGCAACGCTTGAAGAGCTTGATGAAGAAGCTTTAATGCAGATTCTGACAGAGCCTAAGAATGCCTTAACGCGTCAATATCAATACCTTTTCGAAATGGAAGATGTTGATTTGGTGTTTGAAGATTCAGCATTACGTGCAATTGCCAAGAAAGCATTAGAGCGTAATACAGGTGCTCGTGGTTTGCGTTCAATCTTGGAAAATGTTTTGCTTGAAACCATGTATGACTTGCCAAGTCGTACTGATATCGGGACTGTTATCATCAATGACGCTGTCATCAATGATAAAGCTGAACCTGAGTATCAAGCTGAGCGTCAGCCTAAGACTGAACAAGCTATTGAAGAAAAAATAGATTTGAAAATTTTAGACAGTAAATCTGCTTAACTGAGATTGATCATTTAAACTTCAAATGTATTTCATCTGAAAGGTGGGAAAAGGGCGACTTTTTCTACCTTTTTTTATTTTTAATATCGAATTGAAATGTTAAGCTCAAAAAACAAAATAATTCACCATCAAACAAAATAAGAAATACGTGATGAGGGAAAATCATGCGTTATTTGGCATTTATACTTTTAGCAAGCAGTGGTTTAACTGCGTGTAGTCATTCACCGAATCAAGAGACAGTTGCTCAAACTCAGGTTATTTCTACTTTAGAACCTGTCGATTTTTCAAAAAAAACCAGTTTTGTCGCATCAAAATTAGATCAATATAAAGTTGCTGGGTTTTCATTGGGTTCTTGGGTCAATCAGGAACCGGGTCAGTATTTTAAATTGATCAAACCACAACATGAAAATGCCGCAGTGTTGTATTTGTACCGTCCAGACAGCAAATGGAACCGACAAGAAATTATTGCTCCCAGTTTCTTTTTAAATGGGAAGAAAATCCCCAGTCTGATCAGTAATCACCATTATTGGATTGAATTGGCTGAAGGGGATTATCGCCTCAGCATTACTCGACCTTTGGCTGTGGTGCATTTTCAAAAGCCATTGGCAGCAAATTTCACGGTTAAAGCAGGGCAACAATACTTTTTAAAGTATGAAGAAGAGCAGTTCCGTGGAGGACCAAATGGCGATGCGGATTTATTGCGTGTAGGTCCTTTGATGCAGATGCCGACACGTCAAGCACTAAAAGAAATTGGGATGACACAGCTCAAATCCCCAGGTTTGAATTACGTGGCTCAAATAAGTCCAAATGGTGGAATCATTAAAACAAGTGAGAAAGTCGAGAGCGGGAAATATAAAGCCAGTGATGATGTCCGTTTGACAGTGCCCTTTAAGATTTATGATCCAAGAACTTGGTAATAAGTTGAGGGTTGGGGAGGGCCTTTTATTTTCTTTAATTTGATCTGAAAAATCATCAGAGATGAGTAATAAAAGCGTATATATTTTTTTTAGAGAATATTTTAGTTTTAGAAAATATTTTAGAAAGTAATTGAAGCTTATGTAAATCATAAAGCTTCAATCATTCTTTTATAAGTTATTCACCTTGCATGGATTGCATAATAATATCCATTATCTTTTTTTCGGCCTCGGGTGATGGTTGTTGATCTACAGGAAATAGATTTTCGACCGTATCACTCATGCCTTGGAAGTAGGCTTGATTTTTTAGTATAGATTGGCCATGTGGCGTTTTAAAGAAATCAGTCCAAGTCTGGATCTCTTGTTCACTAAAGGTTGATTGATACAGTGCAGCACTTTTAGCTTTAAACTTTTGGCGTACATCAGGTTGGTTATAGTATTTTTTCACGGCACTAGCCATGGCTTGACGATTTTTAGCTGATGGCTTGAGTTGGAAATAAGTTAATAAAACTTCAGCTGTTTTCGTGGTATTTTCATCGGATAAAAACATCTGATAACTATGCTGGTCGATGATATCGACCAGTTCGTTGGCCATTGAAGTTGTATTTGTGTTGGCGGCGTAAGTGAAGGATGCTTGCAAGCCAATGATTAGGGCAATCAATATTTTTTTCATTATTTTTCCAATTTCTTCATAGTATTTATGATTTCATTTGAATGTAGAAGTTGAGTGAAGTCTTCTGTCGCTTGGTCGATCGATTGTGCGATGAGGATTGGAGATTTTTTCGCAGCATTTTGCATATTAGGTTTTTTATATAATTCAATTAATGCAGTAATTTCCTCTGAGCTTAGACGCTTATAGGCTTGACTAATATCTTGAATAATCTTGGCTTCATCGATTTGATCTAAAGTATCATTCACCGTAATATCAGATATTTTCATGATCATCAGTTGATTCTGAGCTGAAATAGGCTGCGGAATCTGTAATTGTTCAATCAGACTGTCTTCTACACTACTTTTAAATGTTGGTAGACCATTTTTGATCAAAGCTGACTTCAACTGATTCCAATTTTCAAGTTGAACCAGCTCTTGAACCTGTTGATCTGTTGCAGGCGAGGCCATGACTTGAAAGCTACTCAAGCTAAGGATTAGCACTGCAATTTTGTTTTTTATTATCATAATTTTCTCATAAAGTATAAAAAAAGCACCCTAATGATAGAGTGCTTTTTATACTTAAAACAAGTTTTAAATTAGTTAGCAGCTGCATCCACTACTGGAATTTTACCAATTTTCGCTTGCCAGATTTTCGGCGCAGTTGCATGAACAGAAGTACCATTTACGTCAACAGCTACAGATACAGGCATGTCTTTTACAACGAACCTATAGATTGCTTCCATACCCAAATCTTCAAAAGCAACGACTTCAGCTTCACGAATCGCTTTAGATACTAAGTAAGCAGCACCACCCACAGCCATGAGGTAAGTTGTTTTGGTGTCTTTGATTGCTTCAATGGCAGTAGGACCACGCTCAGCTTTACCAATCATACCGTAAAGACCCGTTGCTTCTAACACTTGGCGAGTGAACTTGTCCATACGTGTTGCAGTTGTAGGGCCAGCAGGACCAACCACTTCATCACCAACAGGATCTACAGGACCCACGTAGTAAATAAACTTACCTTTAAGATCGACAGGAAGCTCTTCACCATTGTTGAGCATGTCCACCATACGTTTGTGCGCAGCGTCACGGCCTGTATAAATTGTACCGTTCAGCAATAAAGTATCACCTGGTTGCCAAGAATTCATTTCTTCTTGAGTAATGTTGTCTAGATCAACACGCTTAGAAGACGATGAATCCCAAGTTACTTCAGGATAATCTTCAAGTTTAGGCGCAATAATATTTGCAACGCCTGAACCATCTAATGTGAAGTGTGCATGACGCGTTGCAGCACAGTTCGGAATCATACCGACTGGTTTGCCCGCAGCATGACATGGGTAATCTTTAATTTTAATATCGAGAACAGTGGTTAGACCGCCAAGACCTTGTGCACCAATCCCCAAAGCATTTACTTTTTCGAAGATTTCGATACGAAGCTCTTCCATTTTGCTTTGTGGGCCACGACGAAGCAATTCGTCCATGTTGATTTCTTCCATCAATGCTTCTTTCGCAAGCATCATGGCTTTTTCAGCAGTACCACCAATACCGATACCGAGCATACCCGGTGGACACCAGCCTGCACCCATCGTTGGAACAGTTTTAAGTACCCAATCCACGATTGAGTCAGATGGGTTTAACATTGCAAGCTTAGATTTGTTTTCTGAACCGCCACCTTTCGCTGCAACCGTGATATCTACTTTATTACCCGGAACCAATTTGTGATAGATCACAGCAGGGGTGTTGTCTTTTGTATTTTTACGACCAAATGCAGGGTCAGCTAATACAGATGCACGAAGTACGTTTGAGTTCTCTAGGTAACCTTGGCGCACACCTTCGTTAATTGCATCGTCTAAGCCCATCGTTAAATCAAATTTAACATCCATGCCCACTTCAACGAATACGTTTACAATCCCCGTATCTTGGCAGATTGGACGATGTCCTTCTGCACACATACGAGAGTTAATCAGGATTTGTGCGATCGCATCTTTTGCAGCTTTGTTTTCTTCACGGTCATACGCACGGCTCATCGCTTGGATGAAATCTTGTGGGTGATAGTAAGAAATGAACTGAAGCGCATCTTTAACCGATGTGATCAAGTCATCTTGCTTGATAATAGTTGTCATACAAAAATCTCTTGAGCGGGCTGATAGCTAGCGGGCTAAATTATAAGACAAAATGACTCAATTGTGGTTTTTTTGCTGAGGATTTGGGCGAAAGTTTAATACAGCGTTTGAATGAGAAAGTAAATTTAATCGGCAGAACATTTTTTTCAGTTTATTAGGCTCTCAACTCATAAAAAGAGTGAATGTACTATTTATAATTATACTTAATCGTTTCACCATTATGCTTGATAAAGTTATATAAGAATTCACACAAGATTTCTAAGGTACCGAGGTGAAAAGGTTGTGCTTGACCTGAATCAATGAAAGTAGTTTCTGTGAGAAAGTATCTGGAGTCTATAAAGGTTTTAGAATTTTGGATTAGACATAGATCTATCCGATGATGATAAGTTGTTAAAAATTCATTTGAAATTTGATCCTTTACATCTGATGGTAATGCATTAAATAATTTTTCTAATTCATGAAACCTTTTAATTTTTACATTGGTTAATGTAAGTAAAGTTTTAAAAAAACATTCGCTACTAAAAGCTAGTAATGTTAATACAGGAAAAATTGTTTGTTGATTTTGATACTTTAATAAAAGTTTTGAACTTTCATAATAATTATGGCCTTGTTCATACCAGTATCTAGCTAACTTATCTTTTTCGGAGGTCATGTAAATTTTCTTAACTTATTCTATTAATAAATTCAAAACCACCCGATCTTTCGAAGGGGTGGTCATTAACTCGAAACTTAAATTACGCTTCTTGTTGTTCAGATTGAATTGCTGTTAAAGCAATGGTAAACACAATGTCATCGACCAAGGCACCACGAGACAAATCATTCACAGGTTTGTTTAGACCTTGAAGCATTGGCCCTACACTGACGACATTGGCAGAACGTTGCACGGCTTTATAAGTCGTATTACCTGTATTTAAATCAGGGAAGATAAACACGTTGGCACGACCTGCAACTTGAGACTCAGGCGCTTTAGAGCGACCCACACTTTCAACGGATGCTGCATCATATTGTAATGGACCATCGATCAATAGATCAGGACGACGTTCTTTCGCAATACGTGTTGCTTCAGCCACTTTTTCAACTTCTGCACCTGCACCTGAAGTGCCGGTAGAATATGAAATCATCGCGATTCGTGGGTCAATACCAAATGCTTTTGCAGAATCTGCGGATTGAATCGCAATCTCAGCCAGTTGTTCAGCATTCGGATCAGGGTTAATGGCACAGTCGCCGTAAACATAAACTTCATCAGGCAACAGCATAAAAAACACTGAAGATACTAAAGAATAGTCAGGCGCTGTTTTAATCAATTGGAATGCAGGGCGAACCGTATTTGCTGTGGTGTGAACCGCGCCAGACACCAAACCATCAACTTGATCCAAGGCAAGCATCATTGTCCCAAGAACAACGGTGTCTTCAAGTTGTTCGCGTGCTTGAATATCGCTGAGTTTACCTTTACGCAGCTCAACCATTTTTTCAACATATTGCTCACGAATTGTGTCTGGGTCAATGATTTCTAGACTGTCAGGTAGGGTGATGTTACGTGCTTTAGCAACTTCAATGACCGCTTCAGGTTTAGCCAGTAGAATACAATGCGCAATACCACGTGACTGACAAATCGATGCTGCTTCGATGGTACGAGGTTCATCGCCTTCAGGGAGTACAATACGTTTTTTCGCGGCTATTGATTTTTGTACCAATTCATGACGGAACGCAGAAGGGGATAAACGAGGTTGGTACGAGCCATTAATCAGTTGAGTGATCCACTCAGGATGAATATGACTTGATACAAAACGAGTGACTTGTTCAGCACGTTCAGTATCATCAACAGGAATTTCATTACTCAGATTTGACAGCTTTTGAGCGGTATCAAACGTACTGAGTTGAGTGTGCAAAATCGGTAAACCTTGCTTGATCGCTGTTTGGCAGAAATCCATTACCTGTGGATTCGGTGCATATTGTTCAGTCAACACTAAACCCGCCAGTGGAATACCATTGCTACTTGCGAGGCTTCCTGCGAGAAGAACATCAATACGATCTGATGCACTAATGATGAGTTCACCTGCAACAAATTTATGTAACTCATGCGCAATATTGGATGCAATTAAACTGCTATGCAAAACACGACGCTGCTGAGCTTCGCCTAAGTTGATCCATTCTGCCTGAATATGTTGTGCAATGTCAGACATACGTGGCACGCTTAAGGTATTACTAAACGGCACAAGACCAATCACCGGCAATTTTTCAGAGCCAATTTGAGGATGTGTTTTTTGAATCGCTTTTATAAAGTTGGTCGTGTCATCAATTAAACGAAGATCTGGATCCATGGTTACAGGAATCTGAGCTGATTCTTCAGAGAGCCCTTTGGTACGCATGAACAATACGCCAGAAGTACGGCTATTTGATGCACCGCCCAAATGACGTAATTGGCTTTCGACCTTATCTGCAGAAGCCACTGGATTTTGAATATCAGCATTACTCACAATCACAACTTTAGCATCTAGCGCTTGAGCCAATTGAGCATTAAGTTCAGAAGCAAAAGCATCACGACCGTTTGGTACTAAGCCTTCGACAATGATCACATCGTGTTTTTTAGCGATCTGACGATGTAAATGCACCGCAGCTTCAAGTAGCTCGTCCGTTTGATCAGCATTGATCTGTTGAATGATTGTGCTATATGCAATAGGTTCTACAGTTTCATTTTTTGAAACATGGCGAACTAAAGTGGTCGTACGATCAGCCGTTGTATCGTATTGTTCTTGAGAAAAAGGTTTTAAAAATCCTGCTTTAATTCCTTGGCTTTCGAGCGCAAAGATTAAACCCAAGCATGCTGACGTCAGTCCTACGCCTTCTCCAGTCGGTACAAGTACAATCGTTTTCATAACATCTATTTCAAAAGTTTAAATGAGAGTAATACTGAACTGAAGGCAACTTATGCAGTTGCTGCTTCAGGATTTTTTGTCATTGCGTTTTCAACCTCACGTATCACGACATTTGAAGTTTCTTGAGCAATACGACCTTCTTCATCTGTTGGAACAACCCAAATTTGCGGTCCAGTTCCCGCATCAATACGTCCTTCTGTACCGCGTTTCAGAGCATCATTCTTTTCTTTACTGAAGTTGAAACCAAAGTGCGGTAGGTAAGACATGGTTTTTTCACGGATGAATGCTGAGTTTTCACCAATACCACCGGTGAAGAACAAACCATCTAAACGCGGTAAACCACAGCTTAACGCTGAAAGTGATTTCGCTAAACGGTAGCAAAACACTTCAATGGCCAATGCTGCATCTTCATTACCTTGTTCTGATGCTTCAATCAAGGTACGCATATCATTGGATAGATCAGATAAACCAAGTAGACCAGATTGGCTATTCAACATTTTGTCAATTTTGTAGATGTCCCAACCTAAGTTTTTCGCAAGGAAGCTATGTAAGCTTGGATCTACATCGCCACTACGCGTACCCATGACTAAACCTTCTAATGGCGTCAAGCCCATAGAGGTATCGACACTTTGACCATTCCAAATGGCACAAGTCGAGCTACCGTTGCCTAAGTGTGCTGTTAACCAGCCCCCTTCTTTATAGCTACCTGCAAGTTCTGAACCGCGTTCAGAAACATAAGCATGACTGGTACCGTGGAAGCCATAACGACGCACGTTATGTTCTGTATAAAGGAATTTAGGAACTGCATAGCGATACGCATGTGCAGGCATCGTTTGATGGAATGCAGTATCAAATACAGCCACTTGCGGAAGGTCTGGAAATAAACGGCGAGTGGCTTCAATACCCACTAGATGAGCAGGATTGTGCAATGGTGCAAGTGGGGTTGCCTCACGAATAATCTCAATAATATCGTCAGTGATCAGCTCAGCTTGAGTCAGGGTGCCACCATGTACAATACGATGACCGATTGCATCAGGTTTATGGTTGGCTAAGCGAGATAAACCCACTTCTAAAGCTTCTTTGTGATCGGCATTTGGGATATGGATATCGACAGGCTCATTGCCTAAAGTCACCCCTTTAATACGCGCATCAGGGGTACCTAAATTTTCAGCAAGTCCATGAATGCGGAAGTTTTGATCTTTGAGTAATAAAGCAAACTTAATTGAAGAAGATCCGCAATTGATGATAAGAACTGAGTTAGGCATGGTGTATTCCTTGACTGGCGATTTTAGTATTAGCTTGTTGTCGTACCAATGATCTTAAATGCTGTATTCTTGATCTGGTTGCATTTGTATCACGCAGTATTTTTTTGTCCTAGATAGACTTTAGGTGATTAGACTTAAGCATTATCGACCCAAATGATAATAATAATTAGAATTTATCGGCTATCAGTTTCCATTTATTATCTAAATACTAGGTGTCGATCTAGGTTAACGATGATCTGCGAGTTGATTTTGTGTGTCGCGTACACCATAACATGCTTGTTGTTTTTTGAACAAATAGGACAAATCAAATTATCCGTTTTTATCTTTTATTTCAGACCAACGCACGATGACATAGGCAAACAATGCCACCATAAAAAACAATAACATCATCCACGCTAGACCCTGCAAAGTTTCAATGATGGTGCGATAGATTTCTAAAAACCAACGTTCTTGAGTCAGTTCGATAATCACACTTTTTTGATTCTCACCTTCCCCGATATAGGTCAGTGGGGTGATGTACTTTTCCATGTCGTAAATACGAATACCAGATGATGTGCCGACGACCATACCTGCAAATTTTGTATATTTCGCCCATGCATGATGAATCGGGTCGTGGATAATGCGTGCAAGGATACTATTGATCGAATTGGAGAAAAGCCACATCACCAAAAGTGATACGCCAAGTGCTAAAACAAAGGTGGTGATAATCAGGTAGT
The DNA here is from genome assembly GCF_059515845.1 of Acinetobacter sp. CY79. Classification (NCBI taxonomy): domain Bacteria; kingdom Pseudomonadati; phylum Pseudomonadota; class Gammaproteobacteria; order Moraxellales; family Moraxellaceae; genus Acinetobacter; species Acinetobacter sp. CY79. The sequence continues at coordinate 94,229 of NZ_JCAKMY010000008.1, read as the reverse complement.
AGAACATTGAGTCATCCTAATATTATCTATTCAGTGGTTTTTATAAAACGTAAGCAGTTCTTATCAAAATAAAGATACATCGAATGATGGATGAATATGTAGCTAAACGGTTCAATCTAATTCATCAAATTGAATTGATGAATTAGGAATGTGGCTGAATTCAATCACAAACATCGGATTAAAGGTGTTGAATCGGAAAAATTTTAAACTCGCCTTAACATGTATCAACTAAAATAGAAAAACGCGTCATGCACGGGGCTATGACGCGTTTTTAGGGTGATTTTAAATCACTTTTTATTGGCGGATTTGACCGTCACCCAAAACAATCCATTTTTGGGAAGTTAAGCCTTCTAAGCCAACGGGTCCGCGGGCATGAATTTTATCGGTAGAAATACCAATCTCTGCACCCAGACCGTATTCAAAGCCATCTGCAAAACGCGTAGAAGCATTCACCATCACTGAACTTGAATCTACACGTGTTAAGAACTTACGCGCCGTGGTGAAGTTTTCAGTAATAATAGAATCAGTATGGTGTGAACCATATTTGTTGATGTGAAGAATCGCTTCTTCCAAACCACTGACAATTTTTACAGCTAGAACTGGACCTAAGTATTCTTCATACCAATCTTCTTCAGTCGCAGCCTTCACAGAATCCCCTAAGATACGTTGCACATCGAGGCAACCACGAAGTTCAACTTTTTTCTCAGCGTACAATTCAGCAACCAAGGGTAAAAACTCATCCGCGACTTTTACATCGACTAAAAGCGTTTCCATGGCATTGCATACGCCATAGCGGTGTGTTTTTGCATTTAGTGCAATTGGAAGTGCTTTTTGAAGATCGGCTTGCGCTTCAACAAAGACATGACAGTTCCCATCCAAATGTTTAATGACGGGAATGGTTGCTTCATTGGTAATACGTTCAATTAAGCCTTTGCCACCACGAGGGATGATCACATCGACATATTCAGACATCGTGATCAATTGACCGACAGCAGCACGATCAGGTGTATTGATCACTTGCACTGCATTTTGTGGCATGCCCGCTGCTTCTAAACCATGTTGAATTGCAGTGGATAACGCTTTATTTGACTCTAATGCTTCAGAACCACCACGCAGAATAATTGCATTGCCCGATTTAATCGCTAACGATGCAGCTTCTAATGTGACATTTGGACGTGACTCATAGATCATGCCCACCACACCCAGCGGTACACGCATTTTACCCAGTTGAATGCCCGAGGGACGATAAGCTAAATCTGTAATCTCACCAATCGGGTCGACCAAATTCATCACGTCTCTTAAACCGTCAAGCATACCTTGAAAGCGTGTGGGGCTAAGTTCTAAACGATCCAGTAATGCGCTGTCCAGATTATTCTCACGACCTTTGGTCATGTCGATAGTGTTGGCAGCTAAAATGTGCGATTGGCTATTTTGCAAAGCAGTGTAAATAGCAGATAAAGCATGATTTTTTTCAAATGTTGAAGCGGCAGCCAAGAAGCGAGATGCCTCTCGAGCATTTTGCCCCAACATTTGCATATACTGTTCGATAGACTCGTGCATAGCGGTATGGTTACTTAAAAATCTCACTCAAATAGTAGCAGTCGATGCTATAACAATCTATGTTTATTCTATAAAAATCGGCATTGGATAAAACTTGTAACTATTTCCTGAGTCAGTGTATCTAGGAAAAAAGATAAATGGTTGATCCTGTGATTGCGTAATATTCACTCATTTGTATAGAATGAAATGTGAATGCTAAATAAGTTACACAATCAAAAATATTTGAGAATGTCGTCTAGATAAGTGGCTTGCAAATTAAAACTATAAGGCCAAATGGAGATAGGGAAATGAATTCCGTTATACAAATGGACTCGGAAATGTACCCGAATACATCAGGGTTTAATTTTTTCGATATATACAATAAAAATAGTTTCAAGCAACCGCCACGGATCACTTGGATCGACGGTTGGAAAGTTGAGTATATGGCGATCGCCGATCCTACAACAATGCATAACACCCCGATTGTGATTGTTGGTGGTGCCTTTCAAACCTTTAGTTCTTATAAATATTGTGTGGAACAGCTTTTTGAAAAAGGACCAGTGATCTTAATTGATTTACCTTCGTTGGGTTCAAATCAGCAAATTCATAATCGTGATACAGGCATTTCTGCAGGAAGTTTAGAAATTTCACAACTTGCAATGATGCTGGGTAATTGGCTTGATATTGTTGAGATTTCTAAAGTATCGGTCATGGGAATGTCCTTAGGCTCTGTGGTTGCATCCTGCTTTGCCGCACAGCGTCCAGAGCTCATGGATCGTATGATCCTCATGGGCGTGATGCAAAAGACCCGTAAAAGCTGGCGCATGCTTTTAGAAGAATCCTTAATGCTGATGAAAGAACAGCGTATGGATGAGTTTGGACAAGCGGTGATTTTGTATTTGGTCAATCATGCCAAGCTGGATCGAACGCGGATGTCACCTACAGCAAAACGATTATTCTTTAAGCAAATGGCTGAGTTTAGTCATACGGAGCAAGAGCGCTATGAAATTAACTGTCATCGTTTATTGAGACTAGACAACGTCCCGATTCCAAGCTGTAAAACATTAGTTGCTTGTGGTCAGTTTGATAGTTTTACTTTGCCCTATGAAAATGCCAACTTCGCTTTGCAATGTCCCGATGTTGAGTTTGCCATGATTGCCAATGCGGATCATGTACCTCAACTGCAACGTCGCAAGGAAACCATGAATTTGTTTACTGCATTTTTAAAAGAGCAATCAATTCAAGGTATTGAAGGAATTATTCCACTCAACCGTCAGCAAATGCAGAGCTTGGAACGCCGTGGCGAAGAGCGTATCAAGGTATCTCATCCTAAAACGTGTTTATCACATCGCCTTTCAGAAAAGGTGCTTCATGTGGAGATCGTTGATCTTAACTATTTTGGCGTGTTGTTCAATGCACCTGCATCTGAAATTGATTATATCAATCAGCATGCTCGTGATTTGGCACTGCATTTGGAAGATGAAGAGGGTGATTTCAAAGTCGAATGCTTAATCTTTGAGGCAACTGATCAGGGTGTTCGTGCTTTATTTAAACACGGTTACTTTGAGGTTGCGGATCGATTACTTAAATTTATCCATCAGCAGAAAAGTCATATTGATGAGCATTTTTAATCTATCTTGTAGATCTAAAACAATTAAGGGCTTCATTTGATTGAAATGAAGCCCTTTCTTTTCTTGATCAATGAGCAAATGTTTACTCTATGCCATAGGTTATTGTGTAAATAGTACTTTATTTAGTCACCTGTGCATGGATCATCCAAACTAAATCACCTAAGTGTTCGCTTGATTCAGCTTGATCAGAATGGTTATTTTCTTGCTGAAAATAGGATGTTGGTTGAACTACATTGACTTGAGTAAATCCTGCATTTTGAAAAAAAGATCTTACTTCAATGGGATCGATAAAATGAAAGCTAAACGCACTTCGAGACATTAATTTTAATAGTTTACTGCTTGACCAAATCACCTTAGCCAGCTTGTTTTTAACAGGCTCTGGATAAATATCCGTTAAATAATGCAAAGCTTTAAAAGATGAACCATATTTCACGATTGATTTAAGTAGTTGTTGTAATAATGCTTTGTCAAAATAGTTGATCAATCCCTCACTGATGATCACTAATGGTCGTTGAGGGTCAAAAACGGTAAATGCATTTTGAAAATCTTCAGTAAACAAGTCAGCAGAGAGCATTGCAGGGCTAAGTGCATCTATTTGTGCTAAGGCAACTTGTTTGGTTTCAGCCATATCCGGCAAGTCCAGTTCGCGATAATCAATTTGAGGATAATGTTGTCTAAACCACCAACCGCGTGGAGATAGTCCCGCTGCGATTTCTAGAACTTGAAGGTCTGGATGTTTTTCGATGAGTTGGGTGAGATGTTCATCCAGTAAAGTATGGCGTGTTCTTAAAGTGGTACGCATACTTCCACCAATATATTTCTCCGCAAGCGTTTCCACTGGATTGGCAATCATAGCTAACGACTTACCTTTGGCTGTCGCAAGAGCAGGGTGTGAAATCCCCATTTGATACCAGATATAACCTGTGTAATGTGCGGTAAATGAAATATGTCGATGTTTGGATAAGTTGGATTTAGAGGTTGGATTAGACTTTGAATTAGACTTGGAGTTAGACATAGTTATCCTTGTTATATGATGCTTTATTCTCGTTATCTTATTTTTATCATGTTTGTCCAATAAAGAAAAAGGAACATCGTTGATGTTCCTTTCATTCTTAGATTGAGCTTTTAAATACTTCAATGGTCTTTTTGACCGCTTGCCATTCATCACCTAAATCAAGTTGTTCACCTATGCTGATCTGAGGGATGCGACCGCGCATGCGCTCTAATCGCTCTTGATTTGGGAGAGCTAAGTCGGTAATGGCATCGAGTGCTAAGCATGCGGCCTCTCGTTGATTACAGACCAAACCCATATCACAGCCTGCATTTAAGGCAGCCAAAATTCGTGCATCTGCGCCACCAGCAACACATGCAGCTTGCATGGTGAGGTCATCTGAAAAGAGCACGCCATCATATTGGAGTTCTTGACGTAGGATTTTTTGAATCCAAAATGGTGAGAATCCAGCAGGGTTAGGATCGACATTTTCATAGATGACATGCGCAGGCATGAGTGCATCCAGTTGTGGTTTGAGTTGAATGAAACTTTGCATGTCATTTTGATAAATTTCTTCATAGCTACGCTGATCAATTGCCGCTGCTACATGAGAATCTGCTTTTACTGAACCATGACCTGGGAAGTGTTTCCCCGTATTTGCCATACCTGCACGCTTCATGCCATGCATAAAGGCACTTGCAAGAGGAATAATATCCTGCACATTTTGAGCAAAAGCACGGTCGCCGATTACATCACTGACATCATTAATATCTAAAACAGGTGCAAAGCTAAAATCAATACCAACCGCAAGAACTTCAGTTGCCATCAGCCAACCACATTTCTCAGCAAGATCAATAGCTTTTTCAGCATCTTTTAAGTAAAGTTCTCCAAACTTACCCATTGCTGGAAGTAAAGTGAAACCATTTTTTAGACGTTGAACTCGACCACCTTCTTGGTCGACCGCAATTAAAATATCTGGTCGAACTTGACGCATATGATCGGTAAGTGCGCGAACTTGTTGAGGTGATTCGATATTTCTGCTAAATAGAATCATGCCACCGACTTGCGGCGCTTTTAAGAGTTCAATATCTTCTTGATTTAGTTCTGTGCCCGCAATATCGAGCATCAATGCGCCAATCATCGTAGAGTCCGTCGTTGTATTTTTAAAAGAGAAAACAATACCCGAATTCTGCAATGATTTGCTACATTTTCTCATTAGAGATTATGATAAAAATACACGGCAGAGACATAAAAAATTGTTTAAGATTTTGAATATCAAGCATTCATATCAAAATAACAGTAATGAAATTGGTTAATCCAAGGAAACACAAAGTATTTATGAAACTACAAACATTAGCTTGTGCAGTTGCGATTGCAACCGGTGGTTTATTTTTTACTCATGCGATGAATGATGCGATTGCTGCGAGTGACCCAGTAACGTCGACAGCTCAAAGTATCCAGCCATCTAGAGAGCAAGCCTTAGTTTCACGTCAGCTAGCAACCTTAGTTGATCGTCAGCATTATTTAAATATGCGCCTTGATGCCAATACATCGAATCGTATTTTAGATATGTATTTGGATAGTCTAGATCCAGATCACAGCTTATTTCTCGCGAATGAAGTGAGTCAATATAAAAAGAAATATGGCTCAACCTTTGGAGCAGCTTTAAAAGCAGGTGATTTGTCTGGTCCTTATGCCATTCATGAGCAATATCGTTTGCGACTTAAACAATTTTATGAATTCATGTTGGCTGAGTTGAAAAAGCCACAGAACTTAAAGCAAGCAGATGTATATATTGAGACTGACCGCGAGAAAGCGCCGTATTTTACCCAGCGTGCAGATCAAGAAACGCAATGGCGTAAAATGCTGGTATCTCAATTGATCAACTTGACGATCACTAAAGAAGAAGAAGCAGCGAAACAGCAAGCGTTAAAAGATGACCCAACACTTGCGGATGGACAGGACTTAACAGCATCTGAAGATTTAACCCCCGTTGAAACTTTAACTAAGCGTTATACACGTCAATTGGAACGTATGGCACGTATTAAAAGTGACGATGTTCTAGATAAAACATTAAATGCCATGTTGGCGACATATGATCCTCACAGTAACTATTTCCCGCCTGTGGATGCGATGGAATTGAACCGTCAAACGACTTTACAGTTAGAGGGAATTGGTGTATCCATCCGTCCAGATCGTGGTAATGAAGATTATACCAAGATTGAAACCATCGTTGATGGCGGTCCAGCAAGTAAAACCGGACAAGTGAAGTCAGGTGATCGCATCATTGGTGTTGCTCAAGATGGCGAGAAGATGGTCGATGTGATCGGCTGGCCAAGTTCAGAGATTGTAGGGCTTATTCGCGGTAAACGTGGCACCAAGGTCACCGTGAAGTTACTTGGTGCGGGCGCTGCCATGAGCCAAGCACGATCAGTGACTATCGTTCGAGATGTGATTCAAGAAGAAGATGCAGGTGTTCGTTCACGGACTGTGGAGATTACACGTGATGGTAAGAAGCATATTTTTGGTGTGGTTGAAATCCCATCGTTCTATTTGAACTATCGTGCACGTAGAGCAGGGGCGGATTATCGTTCTGTTTCTGAAGATACCAATAAAGCCTTACAGGCATTAGCCACTAAAAATGTTGAAGGCATCTTGATTGATCTACGTAATAATCCAGGTGGCTCACTTGAAGAAGTTGCCAAAATGCTAGGACAAGTCATTAAGTCTGGGCCGGTGGTACAGATTCGTGATGGTAATGGTAATGTCAGCGTCTTTGAGGATACCGATGGGGGTAAGCAGACCTATGCGGGTCCTCTCGCAGTCATGATCAATCTGGCATCTGCATCTGCCAGTGAGATTTATTCTGCTGCCATTCAGGACTATGGTCGTGGCGTTGTGATTGGCAGTACCACGACAGGTAAAGGAACTGCGCAGGTTCAGCTAGATACTTTGGCCCATGGTCAAGCAACGCTTACCCAACGTAAGTTCTATCGCGTCACGGGGGGCAGTACGCAAAATAAAGGGGTGATTCCAGACATCAAACTTGTCGACATCTACGATGAAGAATTTGGTGAGCGTAAGGCAAAAAATGCATTGGAATGGGATACGATTGCAACCACGCCATTTAAACGTGAAGGTGAAATCGAAAGTCATATTCCAGCATTAAGTGAGAAATCTAAACAACGTGTTGCTGCTGATGCACAGTTTCAATACTTAGAAGCGCGAAAAATGATCGCTCAAGCGGCGAAAGAACAAAAGAAAATTGTTCTAGATATAGACAAACGCAAAGCTGAACTTAACGCGCTTGAACAAAAAACCTTAGATGCTGAAAATAAACGACGAACGGAAACAGGAAAAAAACCTTATCCAAACTGGGAAAGTTATCAAGCTTCAATGGATGCTTTGGTTGAATCAAGATCTAAAATTAAGGCAAATCAAAGACCTGCGCTTCCTGAAGAGGAGACATTCGTCATAGAAGCTGCAAACGTCTTATTGGACTTGAATCACTTGAAAAAATAACTAAATTTAATCTTTAGTTTAGTTAAAAAATGGCGTATTTTTATATGCCATTTTTTTATATTCCCAGATAAAAAGAACTTGACCTTCAATGAGATGGTGATATTGTTGTAAGCGATAAACGCTCATTAAAAGTTGAACCTTCTTACATTTATAGGCTGTATTTTTGGGGTTTAAATAGAAGAATAATTAGGTTCAGGAATGGAATAGTTTTTATATGATTCATATGAGTTATAATTATGCACTTGTAACAGGTTCTGTCGTAGCGGCAGTCATTACCTGTTATGTTGCTATTTCATTACAGCAGCTCATATTTTCAAACTCCAACTCATCTCGAAAAAAAACACTTATATTTTTCAGTGGATTGATTCTAGGCTTTGCGATTTGGGTCATGCATTTTGTTGGCATGCTGGCTTGTCATTTGCCCGAAGGCTACAGTTTTTCTCCAAGTGTTACTTTCTTATCCTATATTATTGGCGCTGCAGCCTCTATTTTTGCAGTTTGGCTTACAAGCCGTGAAACCTTACCTCTAAGCCGGCTGGTACTGGGCTCTTTTGTAATGGGGATTGGTATATCTGGGATGCACTATACTGGGATGGTTGGGTTACTTATTCCAGGGTATATCATCCATTACAACTCCATGTTAGTCATACTTTCTGTTCTGATTGCGATTTGTGGTACAGGTTTGACATTTTGGTTATTTTTTAAAATAAAACAAATTAATGCAAATGGTTTTATCTTAAAATTAACAGTCGCAGCATTATTAGCCATTAGTATTGTTGGGATGCACTATACAGGCATGGCAGCAGCGAGCTTTCATACGATTCAAGAAAGTATGCATGCGATGGCGATGCAGGAAGGTTCGGAATTAACACTCTTTGTGATTATTGCGATTACTTGCTTGATACTTGTTGCGTCTTTTGCAGTCGCTATTTTGGAATTAAGATTAGAAGACCGAAATTTACAGCTTTTAAGAGTCAATCAAGAACTGGAAAATTTAGCTTTACAAGATAATCTCACCAAACTTCCCAATCGTTTATTTTTAATTGATTACACCACTTCGCTATTTTCCCTGCATAAATTTTCAAATAAAAAAATCGCATTTATCTATATTGATTTAGATCGATTTAAAGCAGTGAATGATGCTTTTGGACATCATATTGGTGATGAGTTGTTGGTGAAGCTTTCTCAGCGGCTGCACGCGCTATTAGAGCCCGATCAAAAATTAATACGGCTTGGTGGCGATGAATTTTTATTGGTGATTGAAAACTTTAAACCTGACCGTACTGAAGCTGTTGCAGAAATAATTTTACAGAATATTCAAGATGGTTTTAATGTTGCAGGTAAAGAAATCAATGTATCTGCAAGTTTAGGCGTTGTTTATTATCCTGATCATGGCACAAATTTACATGACCTGTTGATCAATGCAGATGCGGCTATGCTTCAATCGAAGGAGCAAGGGCGTAACACATTTAGTGTTTTTAATTATTCGCTTGACCAACAAGAAATTGCACGCAGTCAATCGAAGCTCATCAATGATCTTTACAAGGCCGTAGAAGAACAACAATTTGTATTGTTCTATCAACCAAAATTTAACGCAGATCTAGAAGTCTGTGGTGTAGAGGCATTGATACGTTGGAAGCATCCAAGTCTAGGATTGCTCGCGCCAAATATGTTTATCGAGGGTGCTGAACAAACAGGTCTCATTATCAAAATGGGCTATTGGGCACTTGAGCAGGCATGTAAGCAATTACAACTTTGGACGGCGCAAGGACGTGCATTTGCACCTATTGCGGTCAACTTATCTGCAGTTCAATTTGAACATAAACAGCTGATTGATACTTTAGCCAATTTGATTGCGAAATATAACGTTGATTCAAGTGATTTAATTATTGAAATCACTGAATCTACAGCGATGCATCATATCGATATGAGTATTCGTACTTTTGAAAATTTGCGTAATTTGGGTATTTCTTTGGCGATTGATGACTTTGGAACAGGACATTCAAGTTTCTTGTATTTAAAAGATCTACCGGTTGATGAGTTGAAAATTGACCGTGAATTTATTCGTAATTTATCAGTGGGTTCAAAAGATGAGATTATTCTGCGTAGTATTATTGAATTGGCGAATCGTTTGGGTTTAGTGGTTACTGCAGAAGGCGTGGAAACACAGCAACAAGCAGATATTCTTAAAGCTTTAGGTTGCCAGCAATTCCAAGGTTATTTACTCGGGATGCCATTGCCTGTAGACCGATTAGAAACCACTTTTAAAAATGTTTGATTTAGACTGGATGCCTTTTAATTCAAATAGTCGATGCAAATAAATCTTGAATTTAAAATTTTTATTTTTTGAATATATTTTCTACTCAAGCATTTAGATTCATATCCAAGAAATGCGTTCAGCTCCCTCCTCAATAAGGATTTCACCTAAAGTTTTTAAGCAATTGATTTTCACTATTCAGTATCACATTTTGCATAGCACGATCAGAAAACAATAGCGATAAATCTGCTACAATACTGCCAAATTTTAAATTTGATCAGCACTTGATCTTGAAGCTGCTCTTCTGCGGCAGGTATTAACATGAGCTTTAAAGATGAATTAGCGGCACAAGTCGCTCAAAGACGTACGTTCGCTATCATTTCCCACCCCGATGCGGGTAAGACCACCATGACAGAAAAATTACTGTTGTGGGGGCAAGCGATTCAGGTTGCAGGTATGGTGAAAAGCCGTAAGTCTGATCGTGCAGCGACATCTGACTGGATGGAAATGGAAAAAGAACGTGGTATCTCGATTACCACGTCGGTGATGCAATTTCCATTTAAAGATAAAATGATTAACCTTCTAGATACACCGGGACATGAAGATTTCTCAGAAGACACCTATCGTACATTAACAGCAGTAGACTCAGCATTAATGGTGATTGATGGTGCAAAAGGTGTCGAAGATCGTACGATTAAATTAATGGAAGTGTGTCGTATGCGCGATACACCGATCATTTCGTTCGTCAACAAAATGGACCGTGAGATTCGTGAGCCACTAGAGTTGCTTGATGAAATTGAAAACGTCCTCAAGATCAAATGCGTTCCGTTGACTTGGCCTTTAGGGACTGGTCGTGATTTCGCTGGTGTTTATAACATCATTGAAAAGAAATTCTATGTGTATCAAGCAGGCTTTGGGTCAACCATTACCGATATTGAGGTTCGTGATGGTTATGACTATCCAGATCTACGAGAAAAAGTAGGTGACTTGGCTTGGGCGGCATTTGAAGAATCACTAGAGTTAGTTGAAATGGCAAATGAGCCATTAAACACGGAAGAGTTTCTAGCGGGTCGTCAAACGCCTGTGTTATTTGGTACAGCTCTGGGTAACTTCGGTGTTGATCATGTGCTGGATGCATTTAGCTTATATGCACCTGAGCCGAAAGCACATCCTACTGAAGCGCGTAAAGTTGAAGCAACTGAAGAGGGTTTCACAGGCTTTGTCTTTAAAATTCAAGCCAATATGGATCCAAAACATCGTGACCGTATTGCATTCATGCGTATTTGTTCAGGTCGCTATGAGAAAGGCTTGAAAATGAAGCATGTACGTCTAGATAAAGATGTACGTATCAGTGATGCCTTAACATTCCTTGCAGGCGACCGTCAGCACTTAGAAGAAGCGTGGCCGGGTGATATCATTGGTTTGCATAACCACGGTACGATTCAGATTGGTGATACCTTTACTTCAGGTGAAAAACTTCAATTTACGGGTATTCCTCACTTTGCACCTGAAATGTTCCGTCGCGTTCGTTTAAAAGATCCATTGAAATCTAAACAGCTTCAAAAAGGTCTGAAAGAGCTTTCTGAAGAAGGTGCAACGCAAGTGTTTATGCCACAAAACAGTAATGACTTAATTGTTGGTGCTGTGGGTGTGCTTCAGTTTGAAGTGGTTGCATACCGTCTTAAAGAAGAATACAAAGTGGATTGTGTTTACGAGCCAATCAGCATCAATACAGTTCGTTGGGTTTCTTGTGATGATGAGAAAAAGTTCAACGAATTTAAGAAAAAAGCACATGATCAACTGTCTTTAGATGGTGGTGGGCATTTGACTTATCTTGCTCCAAGTCGTGTGAATTTGCAGTTGATGCAAGAGCGTTATCCTGATATTAATTTCCGTGCAACACGTGAGCATTAATACAGTTTAAATATGTATAGTGATAAAAACAGCTTCTTCAGGAAGCTGTTTTTATTTCAAAATAGCTTATGATCATTTAGGTGAATTCAAGGAATGTATGCTGTGAAAATGGAACTCAATAACTCAACATTTATACCTACATTTTTCAAGGCGTGTTTATTCAGCTTCTGTATTTCGAGTCTGGTGGCTTGTGATGCTAAAAATAAAGAATCAAATGATGAGCAATCGAATATCGAATTGAAAAAGGAACAACAAGCAGAGATTCTTCCTTTTTTAAATATTCAAGAACAACCCGCAAAATATGCTTTGCCTTTTTGTGAGAAGAAAAATTGTATTGAGATGGATATTCAAACGATTCAAACTCAAGATGCATGGATGAATCAATGGATTGCTGAAAGCCAATCACGTGTGATTCAGGATCAAATAGGTTTAAAACAAGCGATGTCATTGCAACAAGCAATCGATGCCTATGTCAAAAAATCAGATGCTTGGCAGGCTGAGTTTGCAACAAATCAGGCTTATGAATTGCATTTGAATACGCGAATCGCCTCACAGCGCAACCAATATGTATTACTACAAGTGATTGTGAATACCAAGCAACAAAGTATGACGGTCAAAGACCGTGGTTATTTCTTTGTCGCTGATCGAAAATTAAAAAAGAAGTTAAGTTTGTTGGATGTGATTCAAAACAATCAGCAAAATGCTTTAAATGAAATGATTCAAGTAAAATATACTGAATGGAAAGCAGATCAAAGTTCTGACACCCAGAAAGCAGCGCCTAAAAAATTGTATTGGGGACAAAGCGACTGGTTTTTTGATGGTGAAGGCATCGGGTTACATTATCGCGCCAATGAAATTGTTAAAGATGGGACTCAGTTAGATATTTATCTCACCAAAGAACAAACGTCACAGGTGTTACGCCCAGAAATACTTGAAAAAATGTTTTAAATTTTATAATGATAGCGACTGTCATATTCTGTAAGAACTAAGCGGTTAGATTTAAACTCAAGGTATCTAAACCTATACAAATGAAGCTTGAGCATGCTAAGTGACAGCGCTAGGCTAGGATTTTAGATAAAAGCGATTTCCTGATTGGGATCAAGAGATGTTAAAAATTAATAAACTAGCTTTAATGCCCGTGATCAGCTTAATGGCACTGATGAGTGCTTGTCAGCCCGTTGATAAAGATCAAGATGCAAAAGCGCCGATTGATCAAGGTGCAGTATCAGAGCCTGTTGTTGAGCAACTTAGACTCATTGGTTCAACGCAGACGATTCCAGTGGTACTTGAACCCTGTCGTGGCAATGGTTGCCCTGAAATCCGTCTTGATCGATTAAGTACAAATCAACCTGAGTTAGACAAAATCATTGATCAGGCAATCGTGAAAATTCTTCAATCAACGATTGAAGTCGATGCAAAAGATGAAAAGGTATCGCAGGATGTAATTACTGCGTCTGATGCAAATGCTGAAACGTCTGCCAGTGAAGTGGATCAACAAGCTACTGCTACTCAGGCTTTGGCACAGCAGATACAGCCTTACGTTAATAATTTTTTAAAATTGGATGATGAGCTGAAAAAGCTCGGTGTAAATCATGAAATTACATTTAGTGTAAGCCCTAAAATTTTAAACTCTCAAGAACCTTTGGCAACTGTTGTGATCAACTCAAGTCATTATTTGGGTGGTGCGCATGGTTCTTCAGCACAGCATTATTATAATTACGATTTAAAAGAGAAAAAAATCATTGAACTTGATCAATTGATTGAAGCCAATAAACGGGTTGATCTGAAACAATTGGCACATGACCAATTTAAAACATGGGTGATAGACAATAAATTGGCTGAAAATGTTCAAGACTATGAACAAGCTTGGAAATTTGAGCTGAGTCAAAACTACTATTTGGGCAAGCAAGGCTTAATTTTACAATATCAAGAATATGAAATTGGTCCTTATGTGGTGGGTTTACCGCGGTTAACGATTCCCTATGAACAGCTCAAAGGTATTTTGAAACCGCAATATTTACCTGAAGCCTTTAAAGAGCAACAGGCAAGTTCGGATGCCGTGGTTACTCAGTCGTCTAAGACATAAACCTCAATAAAGTAGAGTACGAAATAGATCTCATGAGTTCTTTGCCCCCTGTTCCTTTATTTGATACACATACACATTTTGATGTATCGGATTTTGATGCTGATCGCGCAGAATTAGCACTCAAAGCAAAACAGGCAGGGGTGCAGGCGCTTGTCTTAATTGGTTTTCTACGAGAGCGTTTTGATATTTTAATTCAGACGCATCACCAACTGAATCAATTACCTAATGCACCACGAAGCTATTTAGCACCAGGGCTTCATCCTTTTTATATCGAGCAACATCAAACTCAACATTTGGATGAATTAGAAAAAGTATTGAGAGCACATGATTGTGTTGCTATTGGTGAAATTGGCTTAGATACTTTTTTAAAGCAACATAAGCAAGCTGAAATTTTTGAGAAGCAAAAGCTTTATTTTTCAAGACAAATAGAGATGGCGCAACATTTTGATAAACCTATATTGCTACATATCCGTAAGTCCCATGCAGAAACTTTAGCGATGCTTAAAAAACATCAATTTAAGCAAGGTGGTATCGCACATGCGTTTAGCGGGGGTGTGGAAGAGGCAAAAGCATTGATCAAATTGGGTTTTAAGTTGGGGATTACAGGACAAATTACCAATCCTCAAGCCAAAAAGCTCCACACAGTCGTACAGGAGCTTGGTATTGAGCATTTGGTCTTAGAAACAGACTGTCCCGACATGACGCCACTATGTTGTCAGCTTTCGAATCAACATCGGACACGGAACACACCTGTCAATTTACCCTTCGTTTTAGATGGACTTGTTGACGTATTCGGTGGTGATCGTGAGCAAATCGCCAATACAGTATGGATGAATTCTATGGAGGCGTTACATTTAAAATCCTAGATTAAAAATTTAAGCTTAAACGTTTAAAACAGGATAAATTTAATTTTGAAAATGTTGTTAGATTAAGCAAATGATCGGTAGCTTCGTTTCAAAGTGTTATGTTTGCTTGAATGTTTAATCAAACTGACATATGTTAATGTCAGAATGAAATCTAATTCTAATCACTCTATTTCATATGCCATTACAGACTCAACATTAGATACCAAAAAATACTCAGTTCTCCAGGCCTCACACCAAAAGCAGTGGGGCTTTTTTTTATCTAGCTTTTTAGATAATGTCGTTCAGCGACAATCATTCGGCTGAAAATACATTTTCACAGGTGAATTTGTTAAAATGTAATTTGTACTTTTAAGATTGATTTGAGCTATGAGTGAAATTCTCCAAGATGATGAATATGAACGCCGTTTTGCAGGTGTTGCGAAAATTTATGGAGAACAAAGCTTCAATCATTATGAGCAAAGTCATGTCATGGTCATCGGGATTGGTGGGGTTGGTTCTTGGGCGGTTGAAGCTTTAGCGCGTACAGGGCTTGGTGAGTTGACATTGGTCGATATGGATGTGGTTGCTGCGTCAAATATTAATCGTCAATTACCTGCAATGACGACAACCCTCGGTCATGAAAAAATTGAAGTGATGGCTGAGCGTTGTCGCGCCATTAACCCTAGAATTAAAATCAATTTGATCGATGATTATTTAACACCTGAAAATATCCCAGACATTCTAGCGAGTACACCTGATTTGATTCTGGATTGTATCGATGATGTGAAAGCCAAATTTGCTCTAATGTTGCATTGTCGCTTTAACAAAATTCCTTTGATTGTCTCGGGTGGCGCAGGTGGCAAGCTTGATCCGTTAAAAATCCGTGTGGCTGACTTATCTAAAACCGAACAAGACCCAATGTTAGCCAAGTTACGGACTCAACTCCGTAGCAAAGGTATTTGTAAAAAGCCAAAAGAGAAATTTGGTATTACCTGCGTGTACTCGATTGATAATCCATTCTCAAGTGCTGAGGTTTGCCCAAGTGCAGGATTGCGCTGTGGTGGTTATGGTTCGGCTGTCGTTGTGACTTCGAGTTTTGCCATGGTGGCAGTTTCAGAAGTACTTAAGAAATTGGATCGGAAAAAAGCCCAGCAATTAAACGCTTTAAAGTGAGTTGATTGCTTAAACTTCATTGTAAAAAGCCCCAATTTATGGGGCTTTTTTATAGGTATTAAATTTCAGGTTGCTGATTTCTGAGTTCACTTTCTTTTAAATAATCTTCAGTGCGTTGCATCGCATCTTTGATATTCACAATCGCATTTTCAACATCAGCAAAAGTTTTGGCATTGCCACCACTTAAAGCCTGACGCCATTTACGTGCACCTGGTAAATTTTGGAATAAACCGAGAATGTGACGTGTGATAATAGAAAGTGGCGCACCTTCTTGCATACGTTTCGCAATATACGGCATCATTTGATCCATGATTTCAAAACGATCAGGCAGATCTAAATTCCACAATTGACCGAGTTCAGCCAATAAATACGGATTATGGTAAGCCTCTCGTCCAATCATTACCCCATCAACATGCTTGAGATGTTCTTGGGTTTCTGCAAACGTCTTAATACCACCGTTGATTTCAATCAGTAGATTCGGGCGGTCTTGTTTTAATCGGTATACATCTTCATAACGCAAAGGTGGAACATCACGGTTTTCTTTAGGCGATAAACCTTGCAGTAATGCAATACGGGCGTGAACGATGAAATTATTACAGCCTGTCTTCGCCACGGTATCGACGAAATGCAACATTTCTTCATACGACTGCATGTCATCAATCCCAATCCGATGTTTTACCGTCACTGGAATATCAACCGCATTGCGCATCTCTGCAATACATTCAGCGACTAGATCAGGCTCTGCCATCAAGCATGCGCCAATTTTATTATTTTGAACGCGGTCACTTGGACACCCGACATTGAGGTTGACTTCATCATAGCCCCAGTCTTGCGCCATTTTGGTACAGGTTGCTAGGTCTTTCGGATGAGAACCACCAAGCTGTAAAACAATCGGATGTTCTTCATGGTTATAATCTAAATGACGATTCGCCCCACCGTAAATAATCGCACCAGTGGTTACCATTTCGGTGTACATGATGACGTTTGGATTGAACAAGCGAGCAAAGAAACGGTAGTCCTTAGTCGTCCAATCCATCATCGGTGCAACCGAGATTCGAGGTGTTAATGACTGGATTGATGACATAAACAAGATCCGTAGCAAAGAATATAAAGAGCGCAGAATTATACGAGTTTTCGAAAAAAATCGACAGTCTTAGAAAAATACACACATTTAATGGGTATGACATAACAAAATCAAAATTGTGCAATGTTTAAAATTTAAGTATGTTGGAAAAATAAGAGATAAAAGTAAGAGGTCACTATGATCTACGTACTTGAAGAAATATTTAAAAGTACAAAAAATCAAAATTCTGAGCAATTTAATTTAAGGATTCAACGCTCATTGAGTTGGTTAAAAAAATCAGTTTTGATGGAAGATGATAAAGATCTTCAGTTTTTAAGCCTATGGGTTTCTTTTAATGCCATTCATGCAGAAGATGTGGACAGTAAAACGCAACAAAAAGATCAGATTGGACAATTTCTAGAGCTGATTTCACCTCAAGATGCAACACAAAAATGATCAAATATTATATGGGGGAAACTCGAAGCACCCATTAAAAAAGTATTGGATAATCCATATTCTTATCAAATGTATTGGGACTATCGCAATCAAACGGTGTCTCAAGCTACATGGAGAGAGCATTTTGAAAATGAGAAAAAACGGATACAGTATCTGCTAGAGATAAAAGATTTAAACACGCTGCTTTATACCCTATTAAACCGAATGTTAACCATTGAGTATCAGATTTTACAGGGTGGGGTCAGCTATAACAGCAGTTTAAACCGTCCTTTAATTGGTCAATGTTGCCAAATTTTAACGGCATTGATTCCCACAATTTTAGAACTACTCATTAATAATGCTCAAAAGTGGCATTTCTTAAAACCGCATTATCCTGTTGTACAAGTTTCATAATAAAAGTCTCTTAATAAAGATGCTCTTTATAAAAGTCATCCAATAAAAAAAGCCTCAATCGGGGCTTTTTCTAAGATCAAATGATCGAATTTATCTCGGCTTTCAAACAATATTGTGACGACGAACAAAACGAAAATCGAGTGTTGCAAAAAAAGCAGTACATATCACTAATCCCACACCAACCAGACATGACATTGCCCACCCCCCATGATGCCATGCATAAATACCTAAAGCAGAACCAGCAGCGCCACCAATAAAATAAGAGGTCATATAAATCGAATTAATGCGAGACTTCGCATCTGGACTGAGCCTAAAAATAATATTTTGATTACTACTGTGTACGGATGCGAGCCCTAAATTAATCAGACCAAAACCAATAATGTAGCTGATCAGGTAATACTGCCCGAGATAGAGAAAAATCCAGCTGATTCCTAATATCCCAATCCCAGACCAAGTGATGGTTTTGGTATAGCCCTGATCTGCAAATTGTCCAATTTTTTTAGTCGATAAAGCGCCAAATATTCCAACCAAAGTCAATAACCCGATCATCACATCAGAGAGTTGAAAAGAGGAGCTGAGTAGGATGGCCATGGTTGAAAACAAGATACTCATAGTGGCGAAAGCAAAAGCACCAACACATGAACGGAAGATTAAACGTGGCTCATCTTTCAGTAGTTTTCCCATCGAACGAAAAATACTGGCATAGCTCATTTTACTGGTTTCAATATAAGGGAGTCTCAGATTGAGCACCACTGCCACCATGAGCATAAGTATGCCACTGACGATATAAATCAATTTCCAATTGAATAAATTGGAGAGTAAGCCCGCTAAACTCGTTGAAATCAGAATACCCACAAGTAAGCCACTCATCAGTAGACCGACCACTTCACCTGTTTTTTCAGGTTTCACTGCCATGGTCGCAAAAGGAATCAGAATTTGAGCCGCGACAGAGAATAATCCTGTGATGATTGTTCCAATCCAAAGCATTTCAAGATTGACTGAAAATGCACAAATAAATAATCCTAATGAGGCTAGAAACATAAGGAATGGAATGAATTTAGTTTTATTGAGGATGTCACCCATTGGAACAATGAACAATAAACCAAGTGCATAAGACACTTGGGCAAAGGTCACATTCAATGCTACATCAGAGGCAGGTGCTTGAAAGTACAGCTGAATAGAGTTGATTAAAGGTTGTGAATAGTAGTTTGCACCCGCACAAATACCACAGGCAATTGCCATTAATAATAACAGCCCTTTGTCCTGACTAATGTCTTTTTGATTGAGCTGATCGAGGTCATGCTGCATCTTTATATCCTTATGATCACCTTAAGCACAATAAGCTGTTGCTTCAATCTCAATCAGCATATCTGTCGTCGCTAAACAAGGAACAGGTATGAGCGTACATGCTGGAAAGTTTTTATCTTTCCATATTCTATTCATTTCACGAATCAAAAGCTGATGTTTTTGTGAATCATGATCCACAACGAGTATTCTCAAAACGGCAATATCTGAGAATTTTGCATTGCAATGATCTAGTGCAATTTTAATATTATTAAATGTGTTGATCAGTTGTTGTTCAAAACCGATAGCGCATACACCATGAATATCCTCACCACCTTAACCTGCGATATGAATAATCCGTGAGAAATTTTTTACTTCTGCAACATGACTATAAGCATAGGGAATCGGGTTGTATAAAGCCGATGGATTGTAAATATTCAGGATGGAATTTTGCTTACTGTGATTAGAATTTGACATGAGAAGGTGACATTTAAAAGATGATGAGTGATTATCAAAGCTCTAGTTAACTTGAGGTCAAGTGCTGTGGGAGAAAATTTAGGACAGTGGCTCAGTATTGGTGGATTGGCGCAACGTAGTGGAGTGTCAGTCGCAACCTTAAGGTTCTACGAAGATAAGGAACTGATTTGGAGTGTACGCACAGAAGGTAATCAAAGACGTTATCAGCGTGCTATGTTGCGACGCATTGCGATTATAAAAGTTGCACAGCAGGTTGGGATTAGTCTAGCTGACATAAAACAAGAGTTTGAAAACTTACCCAGACAAGGTGTGACTGGCCAAAAAGATTGGCAGAAGATGTCGAAGAGCTGGCATACACTGTTAGATGAAAAAATTATCAAACTGCTACAACTGCGTCAGCAATTGGATTGGTGTATTGGCTGTGGTTGTTTATCCATGACAGAATGTCCACTTCGCAATCCAAATGATGAGCTAGGGAAGCAATCCGCAGGGGCACATTTTAATAAAATATTATTTGAGCTTGATCATGAGCGCTTAATCATGAAGTAACTGTTCAACTTTCATTACTGGACAATTCAGTTAAATGGATTAAGCCATTCGTGATTAACGGCCAAGCTTACTTTTTGACAACGAGATAATCATCACGCCAACAATATTCAGTGCACAACCCAACCATTGGATGATATTCATTGATTCACCCAAAAATAAAGTCGCTAAAATAATGGTGAGGATCGGTCCAATTGAACCAATCATTGCGGTTTGTGAAGCCCCAATTCGCGCGATACTTTGAGCGACCAATAAGGTTGGAATGACCGTTACGCCAATACCTAAAGCAACGCCATACCAAATTACGACTTCAGGAAGTTGCATGAGAAGTTGTACAGGACTTGGTGTCGCAATCAAGTAATGTGTAAGTGTTCCCAGACATGCCACACTCAAAGCCAAACCTGTAAAGTTCCAAGAGCCAAATTTTTGAATCAGTTTAGGGGTAAACAAGAGGTAAATCGCAAAACACACAGCACTAGCAAAAACCAAACTTGCACCGAGCCAAAAATTACTTTCATGTGGGACGTTGCTTTGCTCTTGCCACATCACAATCACGGTTCCGCCATAGCTGAGTGCGATGGCAATGATGCTTTTAAGGCTTAAAGCTTGTTTATAGATAAAGCTTGATGCCAACACCGTTAAGGTTGGATAAAGAAATAAAATAATTCTTTCTAATGATGCACTGATATACATCAAGCCTGCAAAGTCTAACCAACTTGAAATATAGAAACCGAGTAAACCCGCAAAGATCAGAAGGAGCCAATCTTTACTATTCAAATTTTTGTTGTGATGACGATTGAACCACGCGATGAGTAAGAAAAAAGGCAAAGCACTGAACATACGTAAAGCCATCAGGACTGTGCCATCAACCAAACTCGATAACTCATAAGCCTGTTTAATGAAAATAGCTTTGGTACTAAAAAGGAATGCGGCAGAAAGAGCGAAGACTGAGCCCAGTTGAGTGCTTGATAATATGACTTTCATTTGGATCTACAGTTTCTCTATTTAAGTATTTTAAGCCTGGAGTGAAATTGAGTGCCATTAGAATGGCTATTCAGTATATGAAGTTTTGATCCAGCAATAAAATAATAAAAGCTGATTTAGTCGATAGCAACATGGTATCTCTTTTAAATCTGAATCTTGTAAATCTAAGTCTTTTCAATATTGTCGCTTGATTCAGAATAGGGTTTTAAGGTTTGATTTGATCATTTCATCTAAATCACTGATTATTTTTCGCACCAATTTGGTTCAAAAAATACAATCTAGTGTTGAGTCATCATCAAACAAAATGCAGAAACAAATTAAATGCATCAAATTGCGATGAATAGAAAAAAACACTGATTATTTCTTGTGCGGTTTTAATTTTCATTCTCTCAATCAAAAAAGGCAAAACATCAGAGTTAGATCAATTGACCCAACTGACAGCAATGTGGCTTTCCAAAAGTCATGTTGAATTATCTTAATCATAAAAGAAATGTCATTAAAGCAAATGGATAGTTTGACTAAGACTGAAACGTTGATCACATCTGCTTTCAGCACTTTTTTAAGCATTGGTATTTTTGTCTGAAAAGTTTAAAAAAATGTCAGAAAGATCAATTTACAGTTATAAATAGTCTTATTTACTTTATTAAAATCTACACAGAATAGAAATTGATTAATAAGTGATCTAATTTAAACCTGTTTGTGATAATTTTTCGTCAACAAATACATATAAAAATATTTTTTAGATAAAAAAATGTGACTTCACCGTTCGAAATATCCCCATTTATTAAATAAATACTGGGTAGTATTTTAAAAAAGTTCAATTAGAATCAAAAAATTCGTATGAATTATATCCAGAGGGGAGCATCACAGGTTGTGATGTTTACTTAAGAAAAATTAGCTTGAGGAATGCTCATGCAGATCGGAATCCCTACTGAAACTGTCGTCGGTGAAACTCGTATTGCTGCGACGCCAGAAACAGTCAAAAAATTAATTGGCGCGGGTCATAGTGTCGTCATTGAACGTGGAGCAGGTGTAAAAGCTGCTTATATCGATAGTGCTTTTGAACAAGTTGGTGCAACAATGACCGACGACGCATATACAGGTAGCCAACTCATTTTGAAAGTTCGTGCACCACAAGCGTCTGAAATCGAAAAATTATCAGCGAATACATCCGTCGTTGCAATGTTTGATCCCTACCGTAATCCCGATTTAGATCAGTTTGCGAGCAAGCAGATTTCTGCATTCGCATTGGAACTTTTGCCACGAACCTTATCTCGTGCGCAAAACATGGATGTATTGTCATCTCAAGCAAACTTATCTGGCTATAAATCAGTATTACTTGCTGCGGCTGAATATCAACGAATGTTCCCCATGCTGATGACGGCTGCAGGTACAGTAAAACCTGCACGTGTGGTGATCATGGGGGTAGGTGTGGCAGGTCTTCAAGCGATTGCCACCGCAAAGCGTCTTGGTGCAATTGTTGAAGCGACAGACTTACGTCCAACTGCACGCGATCAAGTGGAATCACTGGGTGGTAAATGGTTAGACGTGCCCATGTCTGACGAAGAAAAACAAAAAGCTGCCGATGCGGCTAAAAATGGTTACGGCTGGATGCCGGGTGAACAGTACATTCAAGACCAAGCCGTGATCGTGGACAAAGCAGTATCGAATGCCGATATTGTGATTACAACTGCACTTTTACCTGGTCGTAATGCACCGCGTTTAATTAGTGCCACAACTGTTGCCAAGATGAAACCAGGTTCTGTGATTCTAGATATGGCGGTTGAGTCTGGCGGTAACGTCGAAGGTTCTGTGTGTGGTGAAAATGTCGTGACGGCAAATGGGGTGAAAATTTTGGGTATTCCAAATATTCCAGCGACTGTATCCACAGAAGCTTCTGCACTCTATGCACGAAACGTATTCAATTTCGTTGAAACGCTTTTTGATCAAGATAAAAACTTCAAAATCAATCAAGAAGATGAAATTCAAAAAGCATTGCTTGTCACGCATGGCGGCCAAGTGCTGTTAAAACGTGGTTAAGGAGACTGATCATGGTTGAAACAATTACAATTTTTGTGCTCGCAATCTTCGTAGGGTATTACGTGGTTTGGGGCGTTACACCGGCACTTCATACACCGCTTATGGCGGTGACCAATGCACTTTCTTCAATCATTATTGTCGGTGCGATGATTCAAACTGTTGGACTTCCAATGGTGGGCGTTGAAGGCAGTGTGGATTTCCAAACCATCAATGTCGTGAGTGTTCTAGGTGCGATTGCTGTGTTCTTGGCAAGTATTAATATTTTTGGTGGCTTTGCAGTAACTGCTCGAATGCTAGAAATGTTTAAACCTAAGCAAAAGAAAAAAGAGGGTTAATTCATGGAAATGATTCGAGAATATGCGGATTGGTTCTACCTGATCGGTGCCGTACTTTTTATCTTAACTTTGCGTGGTTTATCGGGTCCTAAAACTGCGATCCAAGGGAACCGCTACGGTATGATCGCAATGGCGATTGCCGTGTTAACCACGTTCTTTGTTGCTGACAAACCAGTGGTTTGGATGATTGTTGGTGCAATGGTGCTTGGTGCGATTGTCGGTATTGCACGTGCGCGTACAGTGCCAATGACACAAATGCCTGAAACAGTGGCTTTGATGCACTCTTTAGTTGGTCTAGCTGCGGTATTGATTGCGATTGCTGCGATTATTCACAATAACAAACTGATTGAGCTAGGTCCTGATCTTCTTGCTGCTAATGGTGTGAATTTCCATGAAATGAGCCGAGTTCATTTATTTGAACTGTTTGTAGGCTGTTTTGTCGGTGCGATTACCTTTACAGCATCGGTCTTCGCTTATGGTAAATTAGCTGCTAAAAAATGGGCGAAAACTATTTCTGGTGGATGGGTTAAACCCGTTCAAGCGGTCATCTTTATCGCGATGCTTGGTTTCGGTGCTCATTTCTTCCTAACAGGGCATATGAATTCTTTCTGGGCGATGACAGGTCTTGCACTTGCCTTTGGTTGGGTTTGGATTGCGCCTGTAGGTGGGGGTGACATGCCGGTAGTGGTGTCATTATTGAACTCATTCTCTGGTTGGGCTGCGGCAGGTATTGGTTTTACTTTAGAAAACAACATGCTGATTGTGGCAGGTTCTCTAGTCGGTTCATCTGGTGCAATTCTATCTTACATTATGTGTAAAGCCATGAACCGCTCAATCATCAACGTTTTGTTCGGTGGTGCGATGGGTGGAGCAACTGCACCAACAGCGGGTGCCGGTGAGCAAGTTCAACGTAACCATCGCTCTGGTTCTGCAGATGATGCTGGTTTTTTAATGTCAAATGCGGACAGCGTTGTGATTGTGCCTGGTTATGGTATGGCGCAAGGTCGTGCACAGAATGCGGTTAAGGAACTCGCAAACTTGCTTAAAGAACAAGGTGTAACGGTTCGTTTTGCAATTCACCCAGTTGCAGGTCGTATGCCAGGACATATGAACGTATTACTTGCAGAAGCAGATGTTGCTTATGAAGATATTCTAGAAATGGATGAAATCAACTCTGATTTTCCTGCGACAGATGTAGTCTTGGTGATCGGTGCAAATGACGTGGTGAACCCTGCGGCAAAAGATGATCCAAGTTCTCCAATCTATGGCATGCCGATTCTTGAAGCGCATAAAGCACGTACGATTATGGTGATCAAACGTTCAATGGCAACAGGTTATGCGGGTCTGGATAATGACTTGTTCTATAACGACAAGACCATGATGATCTTTGGTGATGCGAAAAAAGTGGTAGAAGACATGACTAAAGCCATCAATGGTACGGGTCACTAAGACTTTAATTTCCTAATGTAATGAAAACCACCTTCGGGTGGTTTTTTGCGTTTTATGCCAAGTTGCAGGGCAAAGTATTTCCGAAATCTCAGGATCTTGATTTAAGACATACCTTGTAAATGATTGATGGCATCGAAGCTGAAGAGATAGTATATAGCATTCTCATTAATCGAGATTATGCCTCAATATCGTTAGCAGATTAAAATACCAAGATTACACCAAATTAAAGTCATAAAAAAAGCGACTTCAAGAGTCGCTTTTTTCATTCATGTGCGTTTTTAAGCTACAGGTTCTGTAGCAGCATTGCGCCATAAGCTTTCTAAGTCGTAGAATTTACGTGCTGTCGGAAGCATGACATGAACAACAACCAGACCTAAATCAACAAGGATCCATTCTGCATCGCTTTCACCTTCGATACCGATCGGACGGAAGCCAGCTTTACGTGCTTCATCAGCCACGTTGTTTGCTAGAGACTTCACATGACGTGTAGAAGTACCTGATGCAATCACGATAGCATCAGCAACGTTACTAATTGCTGAAACTTCAATCGTAGTAATTTCTTTCGCTTTAACGTCTAGCAATGCTTCTTTAACAACAGCCAAACATTGTTGAACAGATTGATTTTGAGAATTCATTGAGAGTTCGTGAGAATTAGAAGCGCCGGGCGATGGTTCTAAATTCATGAGAAGTGTTTTGTCCTGACTATAACTCATCTTTCACTATAGCGCTTTTACAGCAAAATTTCAAATTTAGTGGATAAAACCATCAAGCGATTCTCTAAACCCATTGAGCCATTTAATTCGAAAAGTATTTATCTTTCCAATCAAATGAAGTTTCAGACGTTGGGGTGGGTTTATATTCTGCCCCAACAAAACCTTTGTAATTACTTTGATTTAAATATTCAAAAATATCTGCATAGTGAATATCACCGGTATCAGGTTGATGACGATGAGGACAATCTGCAAATTGGATATGACCTATAGATTGAATATTCTCTTGTAATGCTTCGAGGATATTTTCATTCATCATCGCCATATGGTAGCAATCAAATTGCATTTTCAAGAAAGGATGATTGACGGCTTCGAGCATTTCTTGTGCTTGAGCAATATTCTGAATCAGAAAACGTGGCATATCCGTGCCATTAATCATTTCAAATACGGGTTGAATGTTATTGTCAGAAAGCTTGATTGCACCAAACTTTAAATTTTCAGCCAAAGTGGTCAAGCAAGGGAGAAGGTCAGCATCTTGAGGCTGCTTTCCCGCAAGAATATTCACCGAGGACACTTGTAAAGCAGTGGCATATTCAATCGCACGTTCTACCGCTTGTGCAAATGCAACTTCTTGACCCGGTATTCCCGCAAGTCCATTTCCACCTTGCATCAGATCACCTGCTGGGACATTGATCAGACAAAGTCTAAGCTGGTGCTCATCTAATTGCTGTTGAATGGTGGCAATATCTAATTCATAAGGAAATTGGATTTCGATATTCTGAAAACCATGTTTTTTTGCCAATGCGAAACGTTCAACCAAAGGAACTTCAGTGAAAATCATCGACAAATTGACAGCCAGTTGAATCATGAAAGTATTCCTTTGTTTATTTATAAGTTGAAGCATAAGTTAAAGCAGATGAAGTCGTATAGCCATGAACGATGGAAACAGTAGCTACTTTTCAACGTGTTGAATGACCGTTGCTAAATCATCTTCAGCATGACCGAGTTGTTGATGCGCTGACAATTGCGAAAATGCTTGTTTTGCAACAGGAATGTCTAAATTAAATTGTTCAGCAAGCTTTAGGGCATTGTTTAAATCTTTGGATAAAGTTTTCACTTTCCATTGCACAGGTTCAAAAAGATGGATTGCCATACGTGGCGCAAGTATTTGAAAAGGCTTTGAGTCCGCAAATCCATCGGCCAGTGCAGGTGCAAGTAAACGTGTATCCACACCTGCTTGACCCGCCAGCGCTACGGCTTCTGCAATGAGCGTACTGTTAGCAGCTACGATCAGCTGATTACAGATTTTGGTTGCTTGCCCTGTACCTGTGTCGCCCATCCGTGTAACACGTTGAGAAAGTACAGTGTAGATCTCGCTCAGATTTTCAATCACATGGGTATCACCACCCGCGAAAATCACCAATGAACCGTTTTCAGCACCTGCTGTTCCGCCTGAAACAGGGGAATCAATCCAAATGACATTTTTAGATTTTGCTTCTTCAGCGAGACTTTTGGTTTTATCCACAGATAAACTTGAGAAATCCACAATCACCTGATGTGCAACTAAATGGGGCTTGATCAGATTCAATACACTTTGCACCGCATCATCATCAGATAAACACATCAGTACAACAGGGTAGTCGCCCACCTCTTCTAAATTGAGGAATTTTGCACCTTGAGACAAAAGCGGATCACATGCGGATGCAGTACGATTCCAGACGGCCACTTTAAAGTCGGCTTGAAGCAGTCGAGAAGCCATGCGACTTCCCATTAAGCCCATGCCTAAGAATGCAATTTTAGTCTGTTTGGTGTAGCTCATAGCAACTCTTCCGTGATTCTGATTGTGCGATTAAGTGAGATGATGTGAAACACATCATTCTGTCTATTTGAATTGGCGCGGTAAAAATTGTACTTCAGGATGTTTATCTTTTTTACGGGCAATTTGACTGTTTTTACCCAAAAGTAATTTGAGTTGCCAAATTTTTTCTAGACGCAGTGATTTTCTAGGCTGATGTTGCATTGCGTCGAGTACTTGTTTGACGGCTGCTAAAGCATCTGGTGAGCGTTGTAACATTTCTTCAGCAATGGTTTGAGCCTTCACCAAAGGTTGATCATCTAAATGCGTGACCAATCCAATGTCTTTTGCATAATGGCCTTCAAAAATGCGTGCTGTTAATGACAGTTCTTTAGCAAGATCAATACCGATCACACCTTTAATCGAGCGTGTTAATCCCATATCAGGCACGAGTCCCCAACGTGTTTCCATAATCGACATTTGCGTTTTAGGGTGTGCAATACGAATATCGGCTGCCAATGCCAATTGCATACCCGCACCAAAGCAGTATCCTTCAATGGCTGCGATCACAGGTACAGGGAGTTCTTGCCAAATGAGAAAAGCTCTTTGAAATAAACTTTGACCGGGTTTAATTAACTCCCAAGCCGCATAAGCACGATTTTTAGGATTATTCAGATCAGCAAGGTCGATACCAGCGCTAAACACTGATGCCTCACCTGTTAAAATGACACAACGAATAGTGCGGTCTTTTCTAATTTTTTTAGCGGTATCCACCAATGCCTGAAGTAAAGCAAAACTCATGGCATTACGCTTTTCTGGGCGGTTTAAATAGACTGTCGCAATACCATTATTTTTTTCAATACGTAATAAATCCATGATCCCTACTCGTGATTATTGTGTTATGCATCAAGCATAGCATGTGTCTGATTGGCATACATGACAGCTGAGTCATCTGTCCTTTTTCTAAATGCTAGGCTTCCAAGGACTTAAATAAAGTAAATAAGATGATGCACCTTTAAAGCTTATTGCTTAAGAATTCATTCTCAACGCAACACAACTAAGCAATTAAAACTGATTCAAATTAAAACTATTTAAACTTTTAACCATCGAATCTAAAAACTTTAAAAAATTTGTTGATAGGCCATTTCAACATCATGAATCGCATGCTTCATTTTTTCCAAACGTTGTAGCGTTTCAGCAATGAATTTTTCATCGGCTTTACGTCTCTCTTTTCTCAACGTAGAAACAAATTGCTCAAATTCACCTGTAATCATTTGGAGTTGAGGCGTGCCTACATAACGTGTTGCTCCGTATAAACGATGCAGTACATGCTCAAGTTGAGGGTAATCTTCCATCTCGATTAACTGCTCAATTTCATTTAGCTCTGTCGGGAAACTGTCGACCAACATTTTCAATAGGTCTTGCGCTAAATCTTCTTTATTTGCTGCCAGTTGAATACATTGTTTCCAATCTAAAATATTAGGATCAAGCGTATCTAAGCGACTCGATTTTTCTTGTGACTTTAAGGGTTTTACAAAATTATCACTGGTCCAATGAGTCAAAATTTGAATAATTTGATCCATCTGAATTGGCTTGGTCACATAGTCGTCCATGCCGACTTTGAGTAATTTTTCTTTTTCATCGGCGAGGGCATGAGCAGTGAGAGCAATAATCGGCATTTTCATGCCTTCAATGGTGGATTCTAATGAACGAATCGCACGTGTAGTATCAATCCCAGACATCACTGGCATTTGAATGTCCATAAAGATCAAATCAAATGGTTCAGCACCTTGTTGAATGCGTTCTTGAATGATCTGTAAAGCCTCTTGCCCACTTTGAGCCTTGGTTGTTTTGACATTAATATCGCCTAAAAGTGCCTCAAGGACGATCAGGTTGGGTAAATGATCATCGACAGCTAAAATATTAAGATCAAGGGCTTTGAAATCATCATGTTTTTCAGCTTCAAAGATAGGCTTATTGTCTAAAAGTTGAATCAGCGAAGAACGACTTAAAGGTTGATATAAAGGGCGTGCTTTATATTCATTGAGCATATTTAAGTCGAGCGACATTTGATAGCCATAGATGGCAATATGTCCTTGATAGCGACCACGGATTTCACGTAATAATGCTTGTGTATCACCACTGTGGTCGACAATCAGCCATGTATTGTCGATATCAATATTTGAAGCGTTTAGACGGCTAAAGAGATCTAAAATAGACGCGGATTCAATATGCTCAACTTGATAGTTTTCAAGATAATGACGTAATACATTGGCAGTCGCAGGGTGTGCCAAATAAGAAATGACTTTCAATTCAGGGTATTGTGGATGAATGATCTCTTCTTCATCCACCTCAAATTGTGCAGTAAACCAAAAGGTTGATCCTTTTTCTGTAGGCGCACGTTCCTGATTGTCTTCAAAGCCAATTTGCCCATGCATTAAGCTGACCAACTGCTTTGAAATGGCTAAACCTAAACCCGTACCACCAAACTGACGGGTAACTGAGGCATCACCTTGTGAAAAGGATTCAAATAAGCGTTTACGATCTGTACCGCTTAAGCCAATGCCACTGTCTTGTACACTGAAATGCAGATGACAATGTCCAATATCATCATGTTCCATTCGTGCACGAACAATAATTTCGCCGTCAGGGGTGAATTTAATGGCATTGGAAATCAGATTGGTCAGAATCTGTTTAAAACGTAAAGCATCACCAATGACGTGTTGCGGTACATTATCAGCAAAATAAAAAGCCATATTAATATGCTTTTGCGCGGCCAAAGGTGACAGCATATCCATCACATCAAAGATGGCTTCTTCTAAATCAAAAGACGCTTTATCCAGTTCAAGCTTTCCTGCATCAATTTTACTGAAATCAAGGACATCATTAATCAATGCCAATAAGTGTGCAGATGATTTTCGAATGGTTTGTAAATATAGACTTTGATCATTACTCAAGTTGTCTTGGCGTAACAACAAATGAATAAAGCCATCAATACTATTCAGAGGTGTTCTTAACTCATGACTGATGTTGGCTAAGAAGACCGATTTGGCTTGATTCGATGAAATTGCTTGGTCACGTGCTTGTTTATAGGTGATGTTTTGGACTTCAAGGGTGTCGAGTGTACGACGTAAATCATCTTCAGTTTGCTCAGTATGTTCTTTGAGTTCCAAGAAACTGAAATGTAATCGTTTAACAACGTTGGCAATATCTCTTTGTAAAAGACGAAGCTCCCCTGTACTGTTAATGACCATGTGTTGATCAAGCGTATCGGCATTTAATCGTTGTAATTGCATGCGAATTTCATACATAGGGGCAATCCAACGTCTTGAATAAAAATTCAGGCACAGCAGTAACAACAGTAAGGTCAACAAACCTGTTGTGATGAGCACGACAAACACGCGATATTGAGAGATCGCAAGCGGCTGATTGTCCAGTTCGATCACTAACCATTTTTTGTCAGGATGTGTACCATTCAGTTGAAGTCCATAGAGATTACTGTGATCTGATCTGATTGGACCGAAAAAACTGCCTTTAGTCGGTGGTCTAGGCCAAGTTCGTTGATTTTGATAGCCTAAACCTAAGTAGTTTTTTTGTTGTTGATCGACAATTGCAACGCTCAATAAGTATTTTTCATTGAACATATTTTGCAAAATACTTTTCGCGCGATCATGTTGTTGCTGAGAAGGAGATGATTCTAAGATTACAACGACTTGCTCTGCCGTATATTTGTAGCGGCTTAATATGGCATTGGCTGCGAACTTTTGTTCAGATTTAGCTGAGTTGCTGGTTTCAGATAAAACCAAAGCAGAACCGACACTGGCAAGTATCGCAATCGGTACAAAAATCAGTGCAATGAGCTGACCATAAGCATGGTTAAGTTTAAGGCGTTTGAAGAGTTTGTTGTTGAAATTCGACATGTATTAAGCGGCTCATTCCCCATGCAAAGAATATTAGCATGCTTTATTAAAAATGCTTGCGCTTTAATCACTTTCGATAAAAAGCCTGTGAAGTTAATGCAGTTAGATTGATTTTTTCATACAATAGCCGAACCTCGATCTAGGTATGAATAATGAGTAATACACAACCTGATTTCTTAGCAGACGAATTTTTGTTAGACCATTATGTCGGAAGAACGCCGCTAGTAAGGTTACAACGTCTTGCAAATCATACTCAAGCAACCGTATTGGCTAAATTGGAAGGCAACAACCCAGCAGGTTCCGTGAAGGATCGTCCTGCATATAATATGATCATGCAAGCTGAAAAGCGTGGACAAATTAAACCGGGTGATACGTTGATTGAAGCGACGAGTGGAAATACAGGTATTGCTTTAGCTATGGTGGCTGCAATGCGTGGCTACAACATGAAACTCATTATGCCTGCAAGTTCAAGCCAAGAGCGGAAAGATGCGATGCGTGCATATGGCGCTGAGCTGATTGATGCTGAAAATATGGAACAAGCGCGTGATATGGCGCTACAAATGGAGAAAGACGGCTTAGGTTTAGTCTTAAACCAATTTGGAAATCCTGATAATGTTGAGGCACATTACCTGACGACAGGTCCAGAGATTTGGAAGCAAACAGGTGGTAAAATTACTCATTTCGTGAGCTCGATGGGAACCACGGGCACGATCATGGGGATTTCAAAATATTTAAAAGAACAAAATCCAGAGATACAAATTATTGGTTTGCAGCCTTCAGAAGGTTCAAATATTGCGGGAATTCGCCGTTGGCCTCAAGAATATCTTCCAACGATTTTTGATGCCAAACGTGTTGATCAGATCATGGATATTCCACAAATCGAAGCCGAAAAAACGGCACGTCGTCTTGCACGTCAAGAAGGCATTAGTGCAGGAACGTCTTCGGGTGGTGCAGTGTGGGCATCGATTAAGATTGCTGAACAGAACCCCGATGCCGTGATTGTGTGTATTGTGTGTGATCGTGGTGACCGTTATCTATCAACAGGGTTATTCTCAGTTGTTGATGAAGATTAATCGAAAAGATTAAAAAAGAGAGTATATATGCGTCTTCCAGTTTTAGTGTTCGATATAGAAACCTTAACTGATTTAAAATCGGGGGCGCATTTATACGGCTTAGATTTACCCGATGCTGATCTTGAAAGTGCTTTAACGAAACTGCGCCGTCAAGATTCAGGTTCGGATTTTCAGCGTTTGCCTTTGCATGAAATTGTGTGTATTTCAGGGCTATGGATTGATGAAAATGGGGCGATGAAGCTATTTTCTTTTAGCAGAGAAAATTTAACTGAAGCTGAAATCTTGAAAAAATTTCTATCGATCTTTGATAAGCGTAATCCGACATTAGTCAGTTGGAATGGATCACAATTTGATTTACCTGTGATTTTATTCCGAGCAATGTACCATGGCTTATCTGCGCCAAGTCTGTTCGATCAAGGCGAAATTGATACGCAAAAGCGTTATAATAACTATCAGAACCGTTATCACCATCGTCATATTGATCTGATGGATATTATGGCGATGTTTAACGGTCGTCATTTTCAAAAGTTAGATGATATTGCACATTTACTTGGCTTTCCGGGTAAACGCGGACCATCTGGCTATTTAATTCCAGAGTATGTGCGTCATCAACAATGGTTAGAAATGACCAGTTATTGTGAAGGCGACGTACTCAATACTTGGTTGGTCTATTTACGCTATCTTCTACTCAAAGGGCAAATGTCTGCTGAAGATCATCGTTTATGGATTCAAGCCACGATTCATTATTTACAGGGTCAACCACAGCAAGAAGAATTTTTGCACATGTGGAAGACCAATTCACTTCAAACTGATTTTACATCATCAGATTTTCTGACTCAGTCTACTCATCAGCATTAGGTAATCCTTTGAAACATAGCGCTCCATCTCGCCCATCTCAACTTCCACGTTATACTTTTCAAGTTGAGAGAATCTCACATGAGGGGCGAGGGATCGCACACTATACGGAAGGGACAGATCATCCAAAGGACAAGCAAGGTAAGAAAGTATTTATCCGTTATGCTTTACCTGGAGAAACTGTCGAAGCTCAAATTACGCATCAAGCCAAAAAATTAGAAGAAGCAGATTGTGTGCAATTGGTGAGTGAACCCAGTCCATATCGTGTCGATCCAATCTGCCCACATTTTGGATCGTGTGGTGGATGTAGCATGCAACACATTCACACCGACGAGCAAATTCGCGTAAAGCAAGACGTGCTCAAATCACATTTAGAACATTTTGCAGGAATTCAACCACGGGAGTGGTTAGCGCCCATTCTTTCATTACGATCCGATTATCGTCATAAAGCCCGTATTGGCATTCGTTATATTCCCAACAAAAATAAATTACTGATGGGTTTTCGAGAAGCGCAAAGTAACCGACTCACTGATATTCAAACGTGTAAAATATTAAATCAAGGGCTAGATCAAGCACTTCCTGAGCTACGCGCATTACTCGAAAGTCTAAAAGGCAAATCCGACATTGGTCATATAGAATTAGCCAAGGGAGATGAGGATACTGCTCTATTGGTCCGTCATATCAATAAATTGAATCAAGATGATGTCAACCGATTAAAGAAATTTGCGTTAGATAAACAGTGGCAATTGTATTTGCAGCCGAAAGGAATAGAGAGCTTACATCGTATAGATGATGCTCAAGCGGAAATGCGTTTGCATTATCAATTACATGAATTTGATATTAAATTTTCGTTTAAGCCAACAGATTTTACCCAAGTTAATCCAACAGTTAATGCCCAAATGATAAAGATGGCATGTGAATTGCTACAGTTAAAGTCAGGTGAAAGAGTGCTCGACTTGTTCTGTGGTTTAGGTAATTTTTCTCTACCATTGGCGCGTAAAGTGGGTAGAGAAGGGCTTGTTGTGGGGGTGGAAGGGAGTGAAGAGATGGTGAGTCGCGGTACAGAAAATGCACTGAAAAACGGCATCACCAATGTTAAATTTTACTCGCAAGATTTAACACAAGACTTTTCGCAACATTCTTGGGCAAATCAAGGCTTTGATGCACTGTTAATTGACCCGCCTCGTGCTGGAGCAGAAGAAATTATGAACTATATACCTAATTTTGGTGCAAAAAGAATAGTTTATGTTTCTTGTAATCCTGCTACATTAGCAAGAGACGCTGGTATTTTGGTTCAATATGGATATGAACTTAAAAAAACAGGTGTAATGGATATGTTTACCCACACGGGACATGTTGAATCTATTGCTTTATTTGAAAAAAGTTAAGTATTTGATTGAGAATAATGAAGAGTAGATTGATAGGAGAAGGGTATGGTCACAGTACGTGAACAGTTGCCTGGACGACTCACTGAGTTGTCTGAGGAAACGTCTGTAGAACATGCCGCTGAAGCGCAATTGGGACTAGCAACTTGGCTAGACCGTGCGCGTGTTATTTTGGACGGTATAGAACTTAAACAACTAGAAAAAGTAGCTCAGTCGGTACTACAAAAGGAACTTGAGTCGACGCTAAATCATAAGACCAATACCTTTGCCACAGGCCTGGGAATGGCGGATATTCTTGCGCATTTACATGTAGACGAAGATACGCTTTCAGCGGCAATGCTTTATCGTAGTGTCCGTGAAGGCATTACCTCGCTTGAAGAAATTAAAAAATCATTTGGTGAAAATGTGTATAACCTCGTCAAAGGAACTTTGGCGATGGGTAAACTTTCTGAATTGATTGAGAAAAATAAGCGTTTAGAGGATCACTTTAATAACAACCAACGTGAGCATTTGACCGGTATCTATAAGATGCTGATCTCTGTCACTGAAGATGTTCGTGTTGTATTGATTAAGTTGGCTGAACGTACTTTGGCACTTCGTGAGTTGGCTGATGCATCACGTGAACGTCAAGAACGGGTAGCACGTGAAATTCTAACGATTTATTCACCTTTAGCGCATCGCCTAGGGATTGCGCAGTTAAAGTGGGAGCTCGAAGATTTAGCCTTCCGTTATCTTGCACCAGAACGTTATAAAGAAATTGCATCATTGCTCAATGAAAAGCGTTTAGAGCGTGAACAATATATTCAGTTTGTGGTTGATCGTCTCAAGAATGAGCTTTTAGATCACGGTATTGAAGCTGAAATCTCTGGTCGAGTGAAGCACATTTATTCGATTTATCGAAAAATGAAAAGCAAGAATTTAAGTTTTGATCAGCTTTACGATATTCGCGCTTTACGTGTATTGGTCAAACAAGTGCCTGAGTGTTATCACACACTTGGTATTGTTCATCAGATTTGGCGCCATATTCCACATCAATTTGATGACTACATTACTAATCCTAAAGCCAATGGCTATCGTTCATTGCATACAGCGGTGATTGCGGAAAATAAATCTTTAGAAATTCAGATTCGTACGCATGAAATGCATAATGAAGCCGAGCTTGGGGTGTGTTCTCACTTCAATTATAAAGAAGGCTCGAAAGCAACCGATTATTCATTTAATCATCGCTTACATTCTTTGCGTTCAGTGCTCGAACATTATCAAGAGCGTAATGAGTCAAGTGGTCATCCCAATGAGGATGACACAGAGAGTTTTGATCAGCTTCAAGATTTTGAAGACTTTGAGAAAATTTATGTCTTTAGTCGCGATGGTGATATCAAAGAATTGCCACGTAATTCGACGGTTCTAGATTTTGCTTATCACGTACATACTGAAGTTGGGAATAAGTGCTATGCCGCACGAGTGAACCAACGCTATGTACCACTGACCTATACATTGAAAACAGGTGAGCAGGTTGAAATTTTAACCAAGAAGGATCGTGAACCAAATCGTGATTGGTTGGTAAATTCTTTAGGTTATATTAAAACTGCGCGAGCAAGAGATAAATTACGTCATTGGTTTAGACAACAAGATCGTAGTAAGAATCTTGAAGTGGGGCGTGAATTGCTTGCAAAAGAGCTTTCACGTCTTGCGATTCACCCAAAGAGTATTGACCTGAACGATTACTGTAATCATTTTAATGTCAAAACAGGTGAGGATATTTTAGTTTCATTGGTGAGTGGCGATATTAGTTTGCACGCACTGATGAATCAAGTGAATCGTCATATGCACTTGGATCAGGATGAACCTGAACTGGTGTTGAAGCCGACTTTAAATCCACGTGCAAGCCATACTTTGTCTGCACATGGGATTTTAATTGATGGTCTAGATAATGTTGAATTGCATATCGCACAATGTTGTCAGCCTGTACATGGTGAGTCAATCGCAGGATATATCACATTAAATCGTGGTGTGAGTATCCATAAAGTTGCATGCCCTGATTATGTGCGCATGATCTCACATGAGCCTGAACGTGCTGTTGAGGCGGATTGGGAAATGCAACCCACACGTGGTCAAAGTGTCCAAATCGTGGTTGAGGCTTATGATCGACGTGGCTTGCTTAAAGATTTAACGCAGGTGATTTTCTCAGATCAAATTAATATTCGTCAGGTGAATACCATTTCTGAAATGGATGGTATCGCGAATATGAAATTATTGATTGAGGTTAAAGGCTTAGCCCAATTATCGCGTTTGTTAGCTCGTCTGGAGCAGCAGCCTGGAATTATCAGTGCAAGACGTTTAGTTCAGGGTAATTAACTGGCTTAAGCTATTTATAAAAAAAAGAGCGATTTATCGCTCTTTTTTTATTTTAAAATTTAAGATGTATATTTTTATTATTGTTTAACAGACTCTTAAGTTAAATTAAATATATGATTTTTATTGAATTTTATGTTTTTGTTTTGTTTATTTTTGTATAGTATTGCCTTGATTATTATTTGATTATTATTTGATTATTCACTTGAAGTTTTAATTTTTTAGAATTCAAAGAAAAGTTGGATTTTGAAAATAAATTAAAGAATGGAATATTGCATGAAAAAGACATTAATAGCATTGGCATGTACATTTGGATGTAGTTTGGTTCAAGCGGAGATCATTAAGGTAAATGGTGAAGGGATAGCAAAAATAATAAAAAAAGATCCGACTGCAACGCGTAATTTAGCTTTTCAAAATGCAAAAAAAGATGCTGTTATTGCACTAATAAAAAAAGTGAATGGTCCTCAAGCGCTGCATGATGCAGAACCAATGTTGAATGACATTATCAAGCAAGTAGATAATCATTATGTTTCTAATCGTGGAAGTACGACCAATGCTGATAATGAGCTGATAACTCAAATCAGTTTAGAAATGGATGATCAGGAATTTCGTAGTATTTTAAATGATATGGGTTTGGCAAAGAAAACCAGTCGTACCAGTCCAATCATGATCGTGATGGATGAGTATTTTGGTGTACCTAGAGATAACTCAAAACCTGTTAAAGAATTTACCTCTTATTTCTCTGACCGTAGTTATAGCTATGATGAAAATGCAAGCTATGATGCAAAAGCCAATGCAAAAGCAAGTTCGAGTGATGCTTATTCCTCAAAAGGCCGCGCTGCTAGTTCTTCTGGTTATGCTTATGGCAATTATTATGGTGGAGGTGCTGGCGGAGCTTCACAATCAGCGAGTTACAACGAGTCAGCTAAATCAAAAGCTTCAAGTAGCTACAATGCTAGTGAGTCAGCAAGATATAACCAATCAGAACGTCAAAATGATATCCAAAGTTTTGTAAAATATGTCGAATATCAAACGCCAAGTACTAAGGCTGAGCGGGATAATCAAACTTTAAGTGCTATTTCGTCAGCAGCATCCAAATATGATTTGCGATTACTCGATTCAGATGTATTCAAAAGTCAGTATTTGAATGGTCGTAGTATGACGATTCAACAACTTACCAGTGATGCTGAACTTAACAAGTTGGTGGTTGCAGCACGGAAAGTGAAAGCAGATTGGTTCATGGCGGGTAGTTCTTATATTTATGATCGTGGTCGCTCAGATGTAACAGGACAGTTTGTATGTGATGGTGCAATTAGTTTTAAGATTTATTCTGTCAATGATTCAACCTTATTGGGCGGTGAAACACGGACCGAGTCTGCATCTGGGGCTACTACAGATACATGTCGAACCAATGTCGCAAAAAAATTAGGTGAACTTGCGATTGGTACAGTTGGACCACAGATTCTCGGCTATGCAAAAAATCGTTCTATGTATGGAAAAGAAATCACGATATTCGTAAAAAGTATTTCAGGAAATGTTTCAACGCGTCTAGGGGATGATTTATATATAGCACTGGATGATATTGAGGGTGCTGAAGATATTGATATCCGGACCCAAGATGGAAAACTGGTTGAAATGACCATGATTTATAAAAGTGATAAACCCATTACAGCAGAATTAGCCAAAGTATTACGAAAAGTTAATCCAACCTTATCTAATGCTGAGCGCCTACAGGCAGGAAATACCATTACTTTATGTATTGGTGGCACCCAATGCAAATGATGAAGAAATTGTTGCTGTATACATTGCCGCTATTTATTTCTACATGGGCTCATTCAGAGATTCTGATATTCCCAGCAAAGGGAATTTATGGCTTAGAGCAACAATGTAGAGAGAATTCTGAAATCTATAAGGCCAATGATTCATCTATTGTATGCAGCTTTAATCAAGCTGTATCTAATAATGTTATGCGTCAGCAGACCGATCAAATGTTCACATCTACACTCAAAAAGAATTTTGCTGATCAGGTTGTAGACACAATTTCTCAGAACACGAAACATAGAACTTATGTGGCCTCATTAGAAGTAATACGTGCGAGTGAATATGTGGTTCAAAAGGAATCAACTGCTGAAATCTTTCTTCCAGTCACTATAAGCTTAAAGCTTACAAATATTCTCACTGGAGAGGTGATCTATAGTGATAGTTCGACTTTATCTCAGCCAATACAAGTTTTAAGTACTGATCTTGATACACCTGAAACGCGTTTAGCAGTTCAAGAAAAATTCCAAAGCACCATGTTGACCTTAACTCAGCAAGTAAGCGAATCACTCAAGCATAAATTAAAGCTCACAGAAATTGAAACGAATGTAATTGATCAGTGGAAATCCTATTTGATTTTGGATAAAGGTTTCAATCACGGTATTTCGATGCAGGATGAATTGAGCTCGAATGAAGGGGATCTGATTCGAATAGTACATGTAGATAGTGACTATGCTGTTGCATTGCCTGTGTTGATGCAAAGTAATAGTAAGAAATTTGTGAAAGTTGTGACCAATACGCGACAGTCGATGAATAAGCCGAAAGCATTACTCGTCGATGTACTGACTTATCAGGGTGAGTCTAAAGATCTGATTGAACAAATTTTTTCGGATGCTGTTGGTGAAAATGCAGCCTTTACATTAACGCCTGTAAATCATCGTTACAGTACGTTAGCGCAAAGCATTAGTGAGCAGACTGAGCTTGCTCAATTGAGTGATATTAATCAGCGTGATTTACCTGAATTCTTTGTAAGGGTAACGGTTATACCGGTGATTACATATCATCAGAAAATTGGTCAGATTACCCAACAACAGGTTGCGCATAGTCAAGTTTTTGCTGAAATGATTGATCGATCTGGTCGCGTAATATATTCAGCTCAAGCATCTGATGAAATTAAAGAAGTGATTTCGGAGGGGATGGGTTTTTCGATTGAAGCTCGTAAAGAAATTGTATTAAAAAATGCTCTGATCAAATTGGGTGAAAAGTTTCAGTCTGGGATTCAATTTACCCGATCTGATTTAAAGGTTTCGAGTGCGAACAATCAAACCATTCAAATAGATGATCAGGGAGATCGTTTAACGACAGGAATGAAAGTTCATATTTATCGTAAAGATAAAGCCGCAGGACGTGAGGTTTTGATTCCAACTTGGGAAGCTACGGTAATTGAAAAAAATCGTTCAAAAGTTACAGCTCAGCTTGATTTTGCAGTAAGTCATAGTGATCGACTGCCAGTGAGATCTGGAGATCGGGTATTACTCGATAGTTCAGCACCTGTTGGTGACTCGAAAATGTCCAGAGTATTATGTCCCTCTCTGCATACTGAACAAATCGGTGAAATTCCTTTTTATGGTTTTGGACCATTGATTTATCACGCATTTACGAGTCAATCAAAACATCCTTTTTATGCAACAGGTTCAGGCTTCAAAGGGCAAACTTTGTTTAAAGATGCCGTGTTTAGAATGACCGAGAATGCAGGGTTTAAAAAAGAGATGAACCTAAAACTGCATATTCCTCAAAATGATTGTCTGCAGCCTGTATTTAAAATAGAAGTGAAACAAGACAGCGTAAATTGCAATGCTCAAAAAACTCAGTGTGATGTGACACTAGTTATGAGTAGTGGTGCGAGAAGATTTAATAGTAGTGCTGTAAGAGTGGGTGCTTATGGGTTGCAGCAAGAAATTAAATTGGAAGGAATAGATCTTCATCATAAAAATGAAATGTATAACATTCAAATGTTTAATGCCTTACCAAAAATTTTAAATCAAGTCGTTGAAAAAGCAGATGCGACACAATAAGGAAATGAGTCAATGAATAAAGTGGTACAAATACTTGCGATTACAATGTGTTTTACATCGGTTCAAGCCCAGGCAAATTGGGGCTCTTTAAGTAGTTTAGCATCGTCACTTACTGAATCTGTGACAGGTGTTTCTTCTTCAAATATGGATCTCGCTGGATTTGTTAAACAAGCTCAAGCGACGAATCATATGTTTATGGAAAGTCGTACTATGCTTGCCTCATTGATTGCGAGTAAAAAGGACTCAGATGAATTAAAAACTAAATTAAAGAGCCTACAAAACACTTCAGACTTGAAGGAACAAAAGGCTCTGCAGAAAGAAATTTCAAAACTATCTGATAGTGTAATTGAGGCATCTAAGAAGGACGAAGCAGGGACACTTGAAAAGTTATCAACCTTAGATAGTAAGCAAAAGAGTTTATTACTTGGATCGATGACCAATTTTTTTATTGCAGGTCTAACTGCACGTGAACTTGTCGTTAATGGTAAGCAGATCTCAATTGGTTTGATCTCCAATCCTATGAGTTTATCCAACACGGGGCTTTCGCTTATGGAAACACGAGGTTTAATAAGTGATATTGGTGGCATTGCTAAAAATTCGACACTTGCTCTTGTAGAGTATCCAAAGCTTTTGAAAAAAGCGGGTATCGAGTTCAAAGCACCTGAATCCTCTGCATCCAAGCCTGTTGATATTAGTAGTTTTCTATAAGCTAAAAAGCCTGCAATTGCAGGCTTTTTAAATACTGATGAAAGTCAAAATATTAATTAAGACTTAGATCTTGCATTTCTTAGAACCTTGGTAGATACCAATATTGTCAACGTTAGCTTGCGATGCTGCTTTGATTTGCTGTTGTAATTGAACATTACCCGCTTCAGAAGTATCTTTCTCACCCGCTACGCTGTTCGCCACTTGCCCCATTTTAGTCGCTTTTTCAGAGTTACCACCAAATGTAGACAGTGCACTACCAGCCATACCAGCCCATTTGCTCAAAGACTTACCTGGAGTTTGAGTTGCTGCCGCTGCAATGTTTTTATCAGCAGCTTCTAGGTTACGCTTAGCATTCGCTTTTTCAACAGCAAGTGTTGCGCAGTCCATTGCTTTAAGTTCAGCAGTGGTATGTTGCTTTGTTAAACTCTGTGTCTCGCTCGTAGAGTTTGCAAATGCTGTCGATGTAAGCGCTGTAGCAAGAGCCAAAGTAATCATTTTTTTCATTTTATATTCTCATAAGTAACGCATTGTTATTAAAAGCCCTGGAGGGCGAGAGAATATTACATAAATGTGACGAAGTTGTCATTTCTTTTTACTTAAAAATAAATTGCTCAATCTATTTATAAATTGAGGACTCATGCGAGAGAGGTGAAACATGGCTTCGGCTTTGAGACCAACAGTATGATGAGTCGCAGTAAAAATTGAATCTTTCAGTATTACAGTTTTAAAGATTTGCTCTGCAACATCATCCGGCGTGAGATTAACCCCCATATTTTGAATCGTTCCTGCATCCATATCTTTTACCATTGCCGTTTGCACAAAGAGTGGCATGACATCTAAAACTCGGATTCCATATTTTTCCCATTCGACATCTAAACCTTCAGTGATCGAACGCACCGCAAACTTGCTTGCCGAATAAGACACTAAATCTGCTTGGCCATATATAGCTGAAGCTGACGAAAGGTTAATAACTCGAGCAAAAGAAGCATTTTTAAGATAAGGAAATGCGGCATGACAACCATTAAGTACGCCATTCACATTGATATTAATGGTTCGATGATGCGCCTGAATGTCCGTAGCTTCGAAAGCACCTGAATACAGAATCCCTGCATTATTGACCAGAATATTGATTTCGCCAGCCCAGTCACTGAACTCTTGTAATGATTTTTGCCAATTTTCATAATCGGCGACATCGAGTAATCCTGCTTTAGCATTTGCCCCTAATTCAGATGCTAAATTCTGCGCTTGAACAGTATTGATGTCATAAATACCGACTTTATAACCTTTCGCATAAAATAATTTTGCAACTGCTGCACCGATACCTTGTGCTGACCCACTGATGAAAATACTCTGTGTCATTTAAATGTCCTTGTTTATTGCATTGTTGTTTTGACTTGTTGTTCTGAGCATAAAACGAGCATTGGCTTTAAGCAAATGATTTAAGCATTGTATCTACAGGTTTTATGAGAGGTTTCTTCAATGGAAAAACTACTAAACATCATGCAAACATTAAGAGAAAAATGTCCATGGGATCAAGCTCAAACGCCAATGAGTCTAACGCGTTATGCGATCGAAGAAGCGTATGAAGTTGAAGATGCGGTGCGATCTGGTGATGCACAACATATTAAGGAGGAATTGGGGGATTTACTGTTGCAGGTGGTTTTTCAAGCGCAAATGTATAGTGAGCAAGGTGCATTTGATTTTAATGATGTGGTTGAAAGTATTTCTGAGAAACTCATTCGAAGACATCCTCATGTGTTTCAACTAGATGAGTTTAATCAATTGAGTGAAAATGAGGTTGCTGAGCTTTGGAAGCTGATTAAAGCGGATGAAAAAAAAGATCAGCCGAAATCTCGATTGGATGAAATAAAGCATGGTCCAGCGATGATACAAGCTGAGCAAATTCAAAAAAATGTGGCAAAAATTGGTTTTGATTTTAAACATGCCGAAGATGCTTATCAAAAACTAGAAGAAGAGTTAGGTGAGCTACGTCAAGCTGTACTGAATAATAATTCCGATGAAATGCAGGATGAGTTTGGTGATTGTTTATTTTCTTTAATCAATGTTGGTCGTAAACTCAATGTGTCCAGTGAAATGGCGTTGTTAAGTACAATTCACAAGTTTAAATCCAGATTTAGCTATATCGAAGACCAAGCGATCCGACAAAATAAGAACTTGGAACAGATGAGTTTAGAAGAAATGGATCAACTTTGGGATCAGGCAAAACAATTTTTAAAACAACAAGCTGAACTTAAAAATAAACATAGTCTTGTACAGGTATCTTATGAAAATCCTTCAACTTAAGTTATTTTCTCTACTTTCTTTTATTGTGGCTTTGAGTATTCCTATCTTTGGGCATGCTCAGCAATTTGATCGCCAATATTTACAGTGGAAAGCCGAGCAAGAGGCGAAGGATGCTCAACTGGCTAAAAGCCAACCGAATCACTATCTGTCCAGACCCACGACTTCGAGTAAAGGCTCATCCTCAAAATCAACACAGCATTTAGCGG
Source organism: Acinetobacter sp. CY79 (assembly GCF_059515845.1). NCBI lineage: Bacteria > Pseudomonadati > Pseudomonadota > Gammaproteobacteria > Moraxellales > Moraxellaceae > Acinetobacter > Acinetobacter sp. CY79. The sequence goes on along the minus strand of NZ_JCAKMY010000008.1, from coordinate 50,103 downwards.
GTGGAAAAGTCAAGTTAAACTCTGCACCCGTATCAGAGCTACAACAGCTTCATGGTGTTGGTGAGAAAAAAGCATTAGCGATTATTGAATATCGCCAAAAGAATGGGGGCTTTAAAAGTATTGATGAACTTAAAAATGTGAAGGGGATAGGACCTAAACTTTTAGAAAAGAATAAGGCGCTGCTAAGCTTATAACCTGAAAAGTAGGGTTATTTATAGTTTAGATGTTTTAGCTGGTGACTGAAGAATATACGATAGATTGGGATAATCAAATTGCCCTTTGATTGTGTTAGATATATGATTAGCACAATTATGATTTTTACGTCCTGACGTAGGAGACAGCGTCTTTTGCAAACTTTGCACGCGTCAAAGTGTGGATTATCCACCACTCAATTACCTTCTTACATTTTAGATGTCATCGATTCATTAACTAAAGCTGGCTATGACGCTTATATAGTCGGTGGTGGGGTGCGTGATTTAATGCTTGGGCTTGAACCTAAGGATTTTGATGCAGTAACCAACGCAACACCTTCGCAAATTAAGGAAGTCTTTGGACGTCGTTGCCGTATTATCGGTCGTCGCTTTGAATTAGCACATGTCTATTCAGGGCGTGAACTGATTGAAGTGGCGACATTCCGTGCTCCCCCTAAAAAAGCCGTGACGTCTGCCGCTGGTATGATTTTACGCGATAATAACTGGGGTACGATTGAACAAGATTTTGTTCGCCGTGATTTTTCGATCAATGCCATGTATTACCAACCACGTAAAGGCATTGTGCTGGATTTTTGTAATGCAATAGAAGATATTCAATCTCGAACCTTACGTTTATTGGGCGATCCGTTATTGCGTTTTGAAGAAGATCCAGTGCGTATGTTGCGTACTTTAAGATTCGCTGCAAAATTAAATTTTAAAATTGCACCTGAAATTCTTAAAGTTTTCACCCCAGAATTGACTCAACTTTTACGTGATGTTTCTCCGCACCGTTTATACGATGAGTCACAAAAATTATTTACGATGGGGCATTTGCATCGTGTGCTACCGATGTTGATTGAATTTGGTATTTGGAAGCAGTTATTTGCCGAATTACCCCCGAAAACCAATCAATTTATCGAGCGTGCAGCTAAAAATACTGATCAACGTATTCAGGTGGGTAAAACGATTAACCCTGCATTTTTCTATGCAGTGTTGTTATGGCAGCCTTTCTTAGAGCGTTGTGCTGCAAATTTAAGTAAAGGCATGGTCGCCGCTGAAGCTAGAGCTCAAGCGGGATTAGACGTCCTGAAACTTCAAGCCACGCGCACCATTATCCCACGCTTCGCGGAAACATTTATTCGTGAAGTTTGGGAAATGCAAACCCGTTTATTGAATCCAAAACCACAGCAAATTGAAGCATTATCAAGTCATGCACGATTCCGCGCTGGTTTTGATTTTATGCTATTGCGCGAAAAATCGGGTGATGATTCGACACAAGGCATGGGATCTTGGTGGGATGCTTATCAGGTCATGTCACGTGATGAAAAAGAGCGCGTAATTGCGCAATATAATCGTCAACGTACCAAGAGTCGTCGAAAAACAGTGACGACAGAGCAACTACCTGAAGAAACTGTTTCTGCGCGTATCGAACCTTTAGTGAAAGAGTCCGAGTCTAGAACGCGTCGTCCGCGTAAACCTGCTAATCAACCGTATGAGAATCATCGTAATGGTCAAGGACGTTCAGCGTCACAAGTAGCTGTCGCACCGGGTACGATTCATGCAGATCACCCGATATTAAAGCGTCGTCGTGTTCAACGTGATTTAAAAGAAGTGGTTTTTGGTCCTACACAATGAGTCAGCTTACGTACATTGGTTTAGGTAGTAATTTAGGGGATTCTCAGCAAATTTTGGCTGAGGCTTACCATAAGCTTGCAACCTTAGGGACAGTGAAAGCCTCCAAGCTTTATCAAAGTTCTCCGATGGGACCGCAGGATCAGCCCAATTATCATAATGCTGTGGTTGCATTGACCACTGAGTTAGCACCGCTCGATTTGCTTGATCAACTACAGCAATTTGAGCAAGAGTCAGGTCGGGTACGTCTACGTCATTGGGGTGAAAGAACTTTAGATTTAGACTTGCTGATATATGGACAACAGCAGATACAGAATGAACGTTTAACCGTTCCACATGTGGGCGTACTAGAACGTGATTTTGTTTTGATTCCGCTGTTAGATCTTGATCCAAATTTAGTTGTAAACGATCATTCGATCAAAGATTTAGACATCGTGCAACAGAGTGATTTGACTGTGCTCGCAGATGCAACTTGGGTCAATATTTCATTTTAAATGTTCGAAAGAACAATTTTAGAGGACATCGTCATGATTAGTCTAAGCGATTTAAGACAATTCAAACAGCAAGGTCGCAGATTTTCATGTCTAACGTGTTATGACGCAAGCATGGCAAAGGCAATGGAACTTGCCGAAATTGATTCGATCTTAATTGGTGATTCTTTGGGTATGACCATTCAAGGTCATGACTCGACATTACCCGTTAATGTTGCAGATATGGCGTACCACACCGCTGCAGTACGTCGTACCAATCAGCATTCATTTATCATGACGGATTTGCCGTTCATGAGCTACGCGACTTTGAATGATGCATTAGTCAATGCGAAAACAGTGATGCAAGCTGGCGCGCAAATGGTCAAAATTGAAGGGGGTGCTTGGCTGAGCGAAACGGTACAAACCCTGACGCGTAATGGTATTCCTGTGTGTGTGCATCTGGGGCTAACGCCTCAATCTGTCCATGTCTTTGGTGGCTATAAATTACAAGCGAAAACACGCGATGCAGCGGATCAATTGATTGCGGATTGTAAAGCGGTAGTAGAAGCGGGTGCTGCTGTACTTTTGCTTGAATGTGTCCCTGCACAAATGGGTAAAGAAATTACGGAATTGTTCCCACATGTACCCGTGATTGGTATTGGTGCGGGTGCAGATACAGATGGTCAGGTGCTGGTTGTTCAAGACATGTTAGGTCTAAATTTTGGTCGAGTGGCACGTTTCGTCCGTAACTTTATGAAAGAACAATCAGGTGAAACTGCGATTCTTGATGCGATTAAAGCGTATCATGTTGCGGTACAAGATCAGTCTTTCCCTGCGAAAGAACATACATTTCAAGTCGAACTCTAAGTCGTCAAATGCGAAGAAGTTGAGCTGTAAAGAATGAAAACTGAAACAACAATACATGGATTAACTGCCTCATTAAGCAGTGCTCGTCAAACGCGTAAAACGATCGGTTTTGTACCTACAATGGGTAACTTGCATCAGGGTCATTTGAATCTTGTTCGTGAGGCAAGAAAGCTTTGTGATGTTGTGGTTGTAAGTATTTTCGTCAATCCAATTCAATTTGGACCCAATGAAGATTATGACAGTTATCCACGCACGTTAGAGCAAGACAGTAATCTACTGGCAGATGTCGGTTGTGACATCGTTTTTGCGCCTTCAGTTGAACAAATGTATGGTATAGGAAAGCCACGCCTGACTAATATCAGTGTGAGCCAAATCACCAACGATCTGTGTGGTGCACAGCGTCCAGGGCACTTTGATGGTGTTGCTGTGGTTGTCACCAAGTTATTTAATATTGTTCAGCCAAACTTCGCCTTCTTTGGGCAAAAAGATTTTCAGCAATTGGCCGTGATTAAGCAAATGGTACAAGACTTGAACATGCCCATTGAAGTGATTGGTGTGCCAATTGCACGTGCGGAAGATGGTTTGGCACTCAGTTCACGCAATGGTTATTTATCAGAAGAGCATCGTCAAACTGCTCCTGTGATTTATCAATCTCTAAAGGCGGCTGAAGCAAGTCTTCGTGCTGGCGAAAATCTCAATAACGTATTAGCTAAAATTAAAGCTGAATTAACCACTGCTGGTTTCGTTGTTGATTATGTTGAAGCACGTACACCGATGCTTCAAGCAGTGGAAAACTTTGATCAAAATGTCGTGTTATTTGTGGCAGCAAAAATTGGTAAAACACGTTTGATTGATAATTTACAGGTGAATTTCAAAGCTTAACGCATTTTTTATGGAGATTTCATGAAGCGCATTCTTATTGTTACAGGACAATCTGGATCAGGTAAGTCATCTGCTTTGCAGGTACTTGAAGACCTTGGATATTACTGTATTGATAATTTGCCTTTGGCTTTACTCCCTGAAATTGTCGGTAAATTGGATCAAGAAAATAATTTAGAACAGTTGGCTTTGGGTGTAGATGTTCGTAGCACCCGAGCTGATTTGCAAGAGTTTGATCAGGTTTTTGAACAGTTGCAAAAACATGGCGCTGTTGATGTTATCTATTTGACCACCAAGGATCAGGAGCTGATTGCACGTTTTAGCGCATCACGCCGTCCACATCCTTTGGCTAGTCGCTTTAAAAGCTTGAATGAGTGTATCCAAGAAGAAAAATCATTACTTCGCCCCATTCAACATAAAGCTACTGTTCAGATCGATACTTCAGATAAAAGTGTTCATGACTTAAAAGATACTTTATTATCCAAATTGGGTCAGGTTGATAATCTGATCGTGATTTTACAATCATTTGGATACAAGCATGGCATTCCTTTAGACGCAGATTTTATTTTTGATGTGCGTCATTTGCCAAATCCACATTGGGACAATGAACTCAGAAAATATTCAGGTTTAGATGAGCCTGTGCAACTTTTCTTAGATTCATTTGAGCAAACCAATGAGATGTATAATGATTTACATCAATTTTTAAATAAATGGCTGCCTGCCTTTGCGGAAGGGCATCGTCATTATATTACGATTTCTATTGGGTGTACGGGCGGTCAACATCGTTCTGTATATATTGTAGATAGACTGAAAAAGGCTCTTGAGGCAAAATGGTCTATTCAAGTCTTGCATAGAGAAATGAAGCACTGGTCATGATTGACACAACTGTTGACGTTATTAACAAATTAGGATTACATGCGCGTGCATCTGGCAAGCTCATCGAAGTTACTACCAAGTTTCGTAGTTCGATTCAAATTGGTAAAGGCGATAAATTAGTTGATGCCAAAAATATCATGTCATTGCTGATGCTTGGTGCAGGCAAAGGTACAACTTTACGTTTAGTGGTTGAAGGAGCGGACGAAGAAAAAGCTTTGTCTGAGATTCAAGCATTATTCGCAGCAAAATTTTACGAGGCTGAATAATCGTGGCACGTCGATCGCAACGTTTTACTGAAGATGATTTTGATTCTTTAGAAGGGCGTGCAAGTAAAACCGAACAAAAGAAAGCTGTGCAACGCATGGCTGCTTTAGGGGCGCAACTCGCTGAGTTGCCGAAAAAGAAAATCCTCAGTCTTCCTGTGGAAGAGCGCTTAATCGAAGCAATTCTAGATGTCCAATTGATCACATCGGGAGAGGCTCGTCGTCGTCAATTTTTACGCATTGGTAAATTATTGCGTAATGAGGATGAATCGGTGATTTTGTCTTATTTAACCCCTCAACAAGGTTTAAAGAAGACAGCGCAGTTACATCGTTGGGTTGATCGTATGATTGCACAAGGTGATCCTGCGATTAAAGAATTCATGAAAATGTATAATGCAGCGGAGCATCATCCTATTCGCCAACATATTTTGCGTATTCAACGTGATATTAAGCAGCAGTTGGGCGAAGAAGCTGTTGCACAGTCAAAATTGAATTTAACCAATTATGTACAGCAAGTTGCACTGATTTCAGAAAATTCATAATCTATTTCATCTGCTGATATGCTTAAATTTTAAGTATGTTGAGCTCTGTAATTCAGCGACTTTGGTCGCTTTTTTACATTTCAAACCTTTTAAAATTGCACTGCATTTTTTTAGTCAACTGATTTAGATTTGCATCAAAGCTAAGTTGAATCTTTATTCAGTGAGCTAAAGGTATGAATGAAGCAATCACAATGACCAGCCCATATGAGCCCTGACATGAGTATAGTCATACCCCAAGAGTTACAGAATCTGGAGTCAAACTGCGGTGTATTTGCAGTGTGGATGGTATTACAGCATTGTGAAATAGAGATCGCATTTAGTCAGCTACTTGAAATTTTAAACTATGATTCTGAGGTTGGAACCTTTGGCATTGGATTGGCAGTGGGATTGAAACGATTAGGCTTCAATGTGTTGTTCCATACCGATGAGGATTTGGATCAGCATGAAAATGAACCTGCTCTATATCAAGCTGCACAAAAGATGAATATTCAGGTTCAACCCGCACTGGGTTATTCTGAGCTTCTGAATGAAGTACAACAAGGTGCTTGGGTAATCGTGTATTACGACACCTTGGATGGTACTGGTAACCATTCCTTGATCTATGACATTGATGAGCTTGAAGTTCAATTTTTTGATTCTTTTGAAGCCATGCCTGCTGATATTTTTGAGCAACAACGCGCAGTTGAGGGCATTTGTCGTCAAGCGATTGTGATTAAACCCTTATTACATCTTGAAACTGAATCCGTGCTTTATTCCTAAATGAATAATTTCAAGACTAAAAATAAAAAGCGACCCAATCGGTCGCTTTTTATTTTAAGGAAAATTAGCCTTTCATCAGATTTTGATCACTTAGGTGAATTCACCGACTGAGCGCTCTTTCGCCCATTCACGCAGAACGAATTTTTGTAATTTTCCTGTCGATGTTTTTGGAATTTCAGTAATGATCACATCTTTAGGCACTTTGAAGCGTGCGAGATGTTGTTTGCAATACTCAATAATCTCTTCAGGTGTTGCTTCAGCCCCTTGCTTGAGTTCAATAAATGCACATGGCACTTCTTGCCAACGTGGATCAGGTTTTGCAACGACGGCAGCCGTCATCACCGCTGGATGTTGATAAAGGACTTCTTCAACTTCTAAGGATGAAATATTTTCACCACCTGAAATGATCACATCTTTTGAGCGGTCGGTAATTTTTGCATAACCATCAGGCTGACTCACCGCTAAGTCACCTGTGTGGAACCATCCACCTGCAAAGGCTTCTTCAGTGGCTTGTTTATTTTTCAAATAACCTTTCATGACGATGTTGCCACGGAACATGATTTCTCCCATGGTCGTTCCATCGTTGGGAACAGGCTGCATGGTGTCAGGGTCTAGCACTTTCATGCCGTCTTGTAGCGGATAAGGTACACCTTGACGCGAATGGAGTTGAGCCTGTTCCTGAATAGAAAGGTCGCTCCAACCCGCTTGAGAAGCACAAAGCGCAGATGGACCGTAGGTTTCGGTTAAACCGTAAACGTGGGTGACATTCACACCGAGATTACGCATGCCTTCAATGATTGCTGCTGGAGGTGCAGCACCTGCAACCATGACTTCTACTCGATGCTCAATTTTGATTTGTTTATCTTTTGGCGCATTGATCATCATGGAAAGGACAATCGGTGCACCACAGAAATAATCGACTTTATGCTCAGCAATCAGTTTGAAAATTAACTCAGGGTCAACCTTGCGTAAACAGATGTTGGTGCCACCATTGGCTGCCATTGTCCAGCCAAAACACCAACCATTGCAGTGGAACAGTGGCAGCGTCCAAAGATAAGTCGCACGAGGGGTCATACCGCAGGCAATGATATTGCTGGCTGCGTTGATATAAGCCCCACGATGATGATAAACCACACCCTTCGGGTTGCCTGTTGTACCCGAGGTATAGCTTAAACTGATGGCATCCCATTCATCTTGTGGTAAATGCCATTCAAAGTTACTGTCACCACCTTTGAGCCATTCTTCATACTCTATCTGACCGATCAAAGCAGTCGTGGCATGATTTTCATATTCAGTATCAGCAACATCAATCACATAAATATCTTGATCAATGAGTGCCAGTGCTTCTTGTGCAAGTACTGAAAATTCAGGATCGACCAACAGCACTTTTGATTCTGCATGTTCGAGCATAAACGCTAAAGTTTTGGCATCTAAGCGAGTATTTAATGTATTGAGAACAGCACCTGACATGGGAACAGCAAAGTGTGCTTCCAGCATCGCAGGAACGTTAGGAAGAAGTACAGAAACAGTATCGTTCTTTTTAATGCCGAGATTTTGCAGTTGATGGGCAAATTGGCGACAGCGATTGTATTTATCACGCCACGTAATACGACGCTGTCCATGAATAATGGCAGCTTGATCAGGATAGATGTATGCAGCACGTTCTAAATAGCGCAAAGGGGATAAAGCAACAAAATTCGCTGGTGTACGTGGTAATTCATCATAAGCACTGACCATGGTGTTTCTCCAAAAGTATAATTATTCTTCCTTGCTACAAGATAAGAATTTTTTATCAAAAAGTCCTTTATGCTTTAGTCGTGTGTTATTTCGTCACTGGTGTGTTTTAGTGGGATTTTGTATCAATTATCAATCAGGCAACTTAAATCAAAAATAATTGTAGGGTCTAAAGGAAAGCCTACCCATTTAAATGAATAGACTTTTGCAGATCTTGTATATCAGGATGATTTTAAAGGATACCGCCGTATTCAATTCCAGTTAACTCGCTGATCTCTTTTTTCCAAGTGGTTAAATCACTTAAGTTAAATTGATTTAAGTGATGATGACCACATGCACGCGCCATGACTTTCATCAGCTCAACAGATGCCCCAAAGAAATTTGCCAATTGTTGTGCTGATTTTTCAATTTCTAAGCGACGGCGTAAATGATCTTGTTGCGTTGCAATACCAACAGGACAGTCATTGGTTTGACATGCACGCATACCTAAACAGCCAATGGCTTGCATTGCTGAGTTAGAGACAGCAATCGCATCTGCACCCAGAGCTAAGGCTTTGATGAAGTCTGCTGGCACACGCAGACCGCCGGTGATCACCAAACTAATATCACGGCGACCCAAACGATCTAAATGACGACGTGCACGTGTTAAAGCTGGAATCGTGGGTACTGAGATATTGTCACGGAACAGCGTTGGAGCCGCGCCTGTACCGCCACCACGGCCATCTAAAATAATATAATCCACACCGATACTGAGTGCTGCGTCAATGTCACGTTCAATATGCTGGGCTGAGAGTTTGAAACCAATCGGGATGCCACCTGTTTCTTCGCGGATATAGTCTGCAAAAGCTTTATATTGAGCAAGTTCAGTCCAGTCTGGGAATGTCGCAGGGGAGATTGCCGCTTGACCTTCAGGTAAACCGCGCACTTCAGCAATTTTACCCACCACTTTATGTCCAGGTAAGTGACCACCTGTTCCTGTCTTCGCTGCTTGACCCCCTTTAAAATGGAAAGCCTGACATTTTTTTACTTTTTCGATGTCATAGCCGAAACGTCCTGAAGCCAGTTCATAGAAGTATTTGGAGTTTGATGCTTGCTCATCATCCAGCATGCCGCCTTCACCTGAACAAATACCTGTGCCTGCAAGTTCGGCGCCTTGTGCTAATGCAACTTTAGCTTCTTGTGACAATGCACCAAAGCTCATGTCAGAAACAAAAAGTGGAATATCTAATTTCAGCGGTTTTTTAGCATTGGGACCAATGATGACTTCAGTAGAGACATGAGCATCATCTAAAAGGGGAATTTTCCACAGTTGAGCTGTCACCATCTGGATGTCGTCCCATTGAGGTAACTTGTCAAAAGGAACACCCATAGCTGCACTTGGACCATGATGTCCAAATTTGCTTAAACCATTTTTTGCGAGTTCTAAAATAAATTTGTTGTGTGGTTCTTCGGGGGCAGATTGCGAGTCAGCATATAAGCCCTGATATTGGTCGCGTTTAATATTTTGAGGGTGTTTAACTTCCCAAGCTGCAATTTCTTCAAGATCAACATGAACCGTATCATTTTCAATCCATGCTTTAAATTTTTGCAGATTATGGGTGATATAGCGGGGGTTAATGCCAGTTTTATAATTGTAATGTGAGCCATGTAGACCACAGACAATTTTATCACCTTGAATGTGAGCATCTGACATCAATGCACCACGATGCTGACAACGCCCATACATAACCACAACTTGTTCGGGGTCATCCTCGGCTAATCTTAAAACCACCAGATCAACATTGGCTGCGAGTGCGTAAGCCGGTTTTAAAACGTCTAATGAATCAAATGAAATGAGCGGATGTGCTTGCATGTGACCTGCCTATATATTTTGGTGGCTAAAATTAAATAGATCTAAAGTGTTGATGAATCAATATGTTATTTTTAGAGGATAAGTTATTTTGGGTTGTATCCATTTATTCATGGATATCAGATTATGATCTCAATTAAAAATATCAAAAAATGCGTATTTAGTATGCCATGACAAGGATTTAGTTTTAGCAAGAATCTCAATAAGCTGTTTTCTAAATCTAGGACAATGCACGGATTGAGGGATATGAAAATAAAGCCACATATTTGTGGCCTTATTTAGGAAACTAATTTTTCAAGTAAATTATTTCAATGCATCCGCAAAAGCTTGAGCTGCAACTTTATTGAAGTAGGTGGTATACATATCGATCGCTTCATCAGGATCATCTTTTGAGTATTCAATAAAGTTCCCTGGAATTACACCTTCACCTGCATAAATCTTTCCGTTGTATTGAACTGCTGGATAAATGTCATCATTTTGCAAATACGCATATTTTCCAGTTTTAGTGTCCACTGGGTAGACTACGTTTTGACCTGAGAATTGATCCGATTTCCAGCTAAATCCACTTGGAAGTTGGTGTTTATTATCACTGATATATTCATTTAAATTACGATATTGAGTAATGCTTTTGTCATGGAAATCCATAATTGGTTGATTATAAATCTCTTGATCGATGTAATAAATTTTAGCATTGGCAGGGAAGATTGCATTGCTTTTCAAAAGCTTTGGATTGAGTTCGCTATCGGAGGATATCATCTGATAAAGTTCAGAATTAATTAAACGTTCATTTTGATTCGAGTTTTTTTCGTAGTAAGCAAATAAATCTGCAATTTTTTTACCGCTGACGTCGATTGATTTTAAATGCATCGCAATTTGACGTTCAGTTTGAGTATTACAACTATCGCTAAATGGAACAACTTGTAACGCTTCCTTGTTTTGCGATAATACATAGCCAAGCGGAAAGCCTGTAGACCCCACCTGCTGTTTAAATTGAGTGGTCAGTATGTTTGGAGAAATTTGATAAGCAGAATCAAATTCGCTAAAACTATTTGGGACTTGATTGGGAATCAATTGACTGACTTTTTGATACCAAACACCTTGATCTAGAAAGCTAGATAGGAAAAATACAATTGGCTTACCGTTTTGTTGACGATCATTTTCAAGTTCAAATAATTCTTCTGAAAGAATACCTTGCCCCTTGGTTTTTAAATTTTTCGGTATGCCATTCACACACTCAATTGCCTGGTTTTGATCAAGGTTATCTGTAAACGATAGGTCATCCCCGCCACCGCCGCATGCGCTCAATAATAGAGAAGTTGTGATTAAGGATGTAAGCAATGCATTGAATCTAAATTTAGGTTTAATATTCATTGTGATCTCAATCAAAAGTTGTTGTTCGTTGTTATAAAAAAATATAGTTTTGAGAATATTGTCATATTTTGGATGAGATCACTGTTAAATTTTAGTGAATGGTTTATAAAAAATGAATAAGGGTGTAAAATTTTCGCACATTATTTTGGTTGCACCGATTTTATCTTTTGAGGATTTCCTCGATCATAATCTCGCGGTGACATGCCCTATGGTACGGGGCATCACTCCTTAAGGATTTTTTATGCCAATTATTACTTTGCCAAACGGTGATCAAAAGCAGTTTGATCAAGCGGTTTCAGTGATGGACGTTGCGCTCAGCATCGGACCAGGTCTAGCAAAAAATACAGTCGCAGGTCGTGTAAATGACCGTCTTGTTGATGCGTCTGATCTCATTACAGAAGATTCAACACTACAAATCATCACGCCTAAAGATGATGAAGGTGTCGAAATTATTCGTCACTCTTGCGCACATTTAGTGGGTCATGCTGTTAAGCAATTGTTCCCTGAAGCAAAAATGGTGATTGGTCCTGTGATCGAAGAAGGTTTCTATTACGACATCTTCAGCGAAAAACCATTTACATTAGACGATTTCGCAGCCATCGAAGCACGCATGAAAAAGCTGATCGATGAAGATTACGATGTCATTAAAAAAATGACACCGCGTGCTGAAGTGATCGAAGTGTTCAAAGCACGTGGCGAAGATTATAAATTACGTTTGATTGATGATATGCCGAACGAGACTCAAATGGGTCTGTACTATCATCAAGAATATGTCGATATGTGCCGTGGTCCACACGTACCAAACACTAAATTCTTAAAATCATTTAAACTCACCAAAATGTCAGGTGCATACTGGCGTGGTGATGCGAAAAATGAACAGCTTCAACGTATTTATGGTACAGCTTGGGCAGACAAAAAACAGTTAGCTGCTTATGTAAAACGTATTGAAGAAGCTGAGAAGCGTGACCATCGTAAAATTGGTAAAGCTTTAGACTTGTTCCATATGCAAGAAGAAGCACCAGGTATGGTGTTCTGGCATCCAAATGGTTGGACCATTTACCAAGTATTAGAACAATACATGCGTAAAATCCAGCAAGACAATGGCTACCAAGAAATTCGTACACCACAGGTGGTTGATTTTACCCTTTGGGAAAAGTCAGGTCATGCTGCAAACTATGCTGATGGCATGTTTACCACGCATTCTGAAAACCGTAACTATGCTATTAAACCCATGAACTGTCCTTGTCACGTACAAGTGTTCAACCAAGGTTTAAAGTCTTACCGTGATCTTCCAATTCGTTTGGCAGAATTCGGTTCATGTCATCGTAACGAACCATCAGGTTCTCTACACGGGATTATGCGTGTTCGTGGTTTTACGCAAGATGATGCACACATTTTCTGTACCACTGAACAAATTGGTCAAGAAGTAGCAGACTTCATTCAATTGACTTTAGATGTATATAAAGACTTTGGTTTTGAAGACGTTCAAATGAAATTGTCTACACGTCCTGAAAAACGTGTGGGTGATGACAAACTTTGGGATGTCGCTGAAAAATCTTTGGCGGATGCTTTAGATGCTGCAGGGCTTGAATGGGATCTACAACCGGGTGAAGGTGCATTCTACGGTCCAAAAATTGAATTTTCTTTAAAAGATTGTTTAGGTCGTATCTGGCAGTGCGGTACAATACAGTGTGACTTTAACTTACCAGTGCGTTTAGATGCGTCATTTGTCACTGAAGATAACGATCGTGATCATCCTGTGATGTTGCATCGTGCAATTCTTGGCAGTTTCGAACGTTTTATTGGTATACTTATTGAACACTACGCAGGCTTTATGCCACCATGGTTGGCGCCAGTCCAAGCATGTGTCATGAATATTACCGATTCTCAAGCAGAAGCATGTGGGTCAGTGGTCGCTAAACTGCAAGAAAATGGCATTCGAGCGATTTCAGACTTGAGAAATGAGAAGATCGGCTTTAAGATTCGTGAGCGTACATTAGAGCGTATTCCTTACTTATTGGTTCTTGGAGACCGTGAAGTTGAGGAAGGTACAGTAAACGTACGTACTCGCTCTGGAACAAATTTAGGTACTATGTCAATTGATGCCTTCGTTGACTTAGTGAAAGCAGCCGTAGCCGAACGCGGCCGGTATATTGTGGAGTAAGAAAGATTAAACAGCCTGACCGTAACCAACAACAAGGTGCTAAAAGCAATCGTCCTGCATTAAATGACGAGATCCGTGCAAAAGAAGTACGTCTCGTTGGTGCTGAAGGAGAGCAAAAGGGCATCGTTTCTTTGGCTGAAGCATTGCGTGCTGCGGAAGAAGTTGAGCTTGATCTTGTAGAGATCGTAGCGAATGCAGAGCCACCTGTTTGTAAAATCATGGACTTTAACAAACATTTATTTGATCTGAAGCAAAAGCAAAAAGATGCGAAGAAAAAGCAGCATCAAGTTCAGGTGAAAGAAATCAAGTTACGTCCTGGTACAGACGTTGGTGATTACAACATCAAGCTGCGTGCCATTCTTCGTTTCTTAGAAGAGGGTAACAAAGTTAAAATTACTCTACGTTTCCGTGGTCGTGAAATGGCTCACCAACAGTTAGGTTTAGCTCAATTGCAAAAAATTGAAGCAGATGTAGCTGAATTTGGTGTGATTGAACAATCACCAAAAATGGAAGGTCGTCAAATGGGTATGTTAATTGGACCGAAAAAGAAAAAATAACATACGTTTATGACATAAAAAAAGCCCTGCAATTGCAGGGCTTTTTTTATGTTCAAACATAGAGTTTGATATTTTTAGGTTGAAGTTAATCTGATTGAACTGTTTTCTCAGTTTGATCTTTGGATTCTAAAAGAAGCTTTTTACCAATCGGAATTTCACGTGGGAGCTTTTCTTCAGGAATAATCCGTTCTAAATCAATAATGAGTAAACCATTTTCATAATCGGCTTGTTGCACTTCAATATGCTCATCTAAACGAAGTGATAATTTAAAAGAGCGACGTGCGATGCCTTTGTGCAAATACTCAGTTGACTCATTTTGCAATGCATCAGGTTTTCCTGAAATCGTGAGTAATTGATTTTCAATGCTGAGGTTTAATTCACTTTGATTGAAACCTGCTGTGGCAACAATAATTCGATAGCGATTTTCACCGTGTTTTTCAATATTGTATGGCGGATAATTCGGGGTATCACTTTGCATTGCATAATCGAAAAAGTCATGCAAACGATCAAAACCAATACTACGACGGAAAAGTGGGTTTAAGTTTAAATTGCTCATGATTAGAACCTTCTATATTTAGCAAAGTCATAAAAATAAGAAATCAGCCTGTCATGCTAAGCATCAACAGTAAGCAAACGAGTGAATCACTACAAATGAAGCATGTAGTCTCAGCTCAATCTTGCTCAAAATAAATATGTGATCTGGGTGAAAAATTTCAAGTGATCAATTTTAAAAATTTTTGAAAAAATAAGGATGGAGTTGGTGCATTTGCGCATATGGTTAATAATATGTGTATAAAACGTCCTTGTTGTTTCATCAGAGTTCTATTATGTTGTCTAGCAGAGCACCGAAATGGTGAATGGAGTAAAAAAGGCAAATGATCGATTTATATTATTGGGGAACACCCAATGGGCTTAAAATTAGGATTGCATTAGAAGAAATGGGTTTGGATTATCAAGTGTATCCAATTAATATTTTAGAGAATGACCAGTTTCAACCTGATTTTTTAAAAATTTCTCCCAATAATAAAATTCCAGCCATTGTCGATCAGCAAGGTCCTCGAGGTGAAGCGATTTCCATCTTTGAGTCTGGCGCTATCCTGCAATATTTAGGTCGTAAGACTGGGCTGTTCTATCCTCAGGATGAGCAACAGCGTGTCGAAGTAGAGCAATGGTTGATGTGGCAAATGGGGGGATTCGGACCAATGTTAGGTCAAAATCATCATTTTAGTCAGTTTGCTCCTGAAAAAATTCCGTATGCCATTGAGCGTTATCAAGCTGAAACTAAAAGACTGTATGGGGTACTCGATCGCCAGTTAATTGGTCAAGATTATGTCGCAGGTGATTATTCAATTGCAGATATTGCGATTTTCCCTTGGTTAATGCGCTATGAGTGGCAGGGAATAAATCTTAATGAATTTCCAAATGTTAAAGGATATTTTGAACGCTTAAAGCAACGCCCTGCGGTGGATAAAGCACTATCCAATATGAGTGTGAAATAACAGTGTTAAAAGAGTTGTGATAAGATAAAAGTGAAGAGTTAAACCACCGCAATGGTGGTTTTTTATTGAGTAAACGCCTTATGAAAACATTTATTTTAAACCTTACGAAGATGATTGAGACTAATCCACGCATCTATGCTGGTATTCTTTTGGGCTTAGTCGGGTGTTTATTGTTGCTCATTACTGAAGCAGTTCATATTCAATCTGTGGTAACAGAGTTGGCAACCAAAGACCAATCTATCCTACGAGAAGTGATTCGCCCTTTGACACAGCGTTATGATTTCAGTCGTTATGGGCTTTTGATCGTTGGGATTGTGTGGTCTATTTATGAATATAAATCTACTAAGAAAAAATTAGGGCTTTAATGCTGAGTTTATTCTTTCTATTTATTTGTGCTTTGGGGGCTGCCACACTGTTGCCTCTCCAGTCGGAGGCTGTTCTTGTCGGGCTGCTTATTCAGGCTGAATACTCGGCGTTGATCCTGATTGCTGTGGCAAGCCTTGGAAATATTTTAGGTTCTTGTGTGAATTGGTATCTTGGGCTAAAGATAGAGAAGTTTAAAGATAAGAAATGGTTTCCTGTCTCCGAAGGTAAATTGAATCAAGCGCAAAATATTTACCATAAATATGGATTTTGGTCTTTGCTGTTGAGTTGGGTGCCTATTATTGGAGACCCAATCACTTTGATTGCAGGATTGATGAAAGAAAATTTCGTCCGATTTTTATGGATTGTCTCCATTGCAAAAATCGGACGTTATCTATTTATTTACCTTTTATATATTGGAATTGTTTAATGCTCTATTACTTATCTTAGAACAGGAAATTTAACAATTTTAATCACACTTTTGAAGATTAAACTCAATCTCATCTTTTAATTTGGATTTTTTATATATCCAGTATTGTCTAGGAACATCCACTTTCGCACCATTCACAGCAGTCAGTACCTGTTGATCTAGGCGATAAATGCCTGAGCCCTTGGTAATCTTCGAACTTTTCACGTCTCCATGTTTATTAACTTTGAAGCTAAATTTGATCTTACGAGTGTGATCATTTAAGTCTTCAGCACTGATCTTTAACTTGGGTTGGGTGAGATATTGAAAAGGAACTCTTCGATCTCCTTGTTGGTTATTCCATACTTTTGATTCAAATGTATAGCTACATGCTGACTCATTATTTTTACTCAAGTTCAATTTAAAGACTTGATAACCGATAAGGGATAATTCATGACCTTGGTTTTGATAAGGTTTAGTTTTGCCTTTAAATACTGCGTTCAAGAGTTTCTGATCGAGTTTCGCCAATCCTGTACTTTCTTTGATAGAAGCATCGACGATTTTACCTGATTCACTGGCTTTGATTCGAACTATAGCAACACGGTCACGCCCAGCAAGATCTGAATCTTGGAAATCAACTTTAGGGAATTTGACCCATTCAATACGTGTAGTTAAATGCGCTGGTTCTGCCATCACCGTTTGTACGCCCAGTTTGGCAACGGTTTCAGCTGTTTGGCTATGCGCCATAGTTGTTGCACATAATAAAGTAAACGTAATGCAGGCAAGTGATTTCATAGTTTTAAGTCTTGTAAGGTGCGGCTGGATGAAGATGGCTTTGAATTGAGAAGCATTTTAACGCATACAGAGAAAAGAGCGTGAGTGGGGATACAATAATTGTTTATGTTTACTAGATTTAATGAACAAACAAAAAATCAATAAAAAGAAGATAAAAATTACTTAGAAATGTTCACTCGCATGCGTGACAGAAATGATGGTTTGTGCTTTTGTTTTAAACAAATATGCTTTAGAATATTCGCTCCCTTACCTGCAGGTCGTTTTGCAATGGTGCAGACGTTCCGAACAGGTGTTCAAAAGAGGTTGTTATGCCTAAGATGAAAACTCGCCGTGGTGCAGCTAAACGCTTTAAAGCGACTGCTAACGGTTTTAAGCGTAAACAAGCGTTCAAACGCCACATTTTGACCAAAAAATCTGCTAAGCGTATTCGTCAATTACGCGGCTGTGTAATGGTTCACGTGAGTGACGTTGCTTCAGTTCGTCGTATGTGCCCATACATCTAAGGAGATTTATAAATGGCTCGTGTAAAACGTGGTGTACAGGCGCATCGTCGTCATAAAAAAATTCTTGCTCGTGCTAAAGGTTACTATGGCGCTCGTTCACGCGTATATCGCGTAGCGTTCCAAGCTGTAATCAAAGCGGGTCAATATGCTTACCGTGACCGCCGTCAAAAGAAACGTCAATTCCGCGCTTTGTGGATTGCACGTATCAATGCTGGTGCTCGTTTAAACGGTTTGTCATACAGCCGTATGATTGCTGGTTTGAAAAAAGCTCAAGTAATTATCGATCGTCGCGTTCTTGCTGACATCGCTATGCATGATGCAGTTGCATTTGCTGCTATCGCTGAAAAAGCGAAAAGCGCATTAGCTGCATAAGTCTTTATGACTTAAAAAAGACCGCTTTTTAGCGGTCTTTTTTATTACCTCACTTTTTTGATATTTTATAAATGGCATAAATTAGCGCACATGTTGTAATTACAATATTTCCCCATTGAACGACAAAATTAGTCAGTGTCCAAATGGCGCAGTAACACCATATTAAATACCAAAAGAATTTTAATACCCCAAAAAGACTCAAAGAGACTTTAGGTTCTTCTTTCTGAAGGTTGGAATCAGCTAATAAGAATGTTTCATCGTAAGGAGATATGCTTTCATACCCTTTAGTGGCTTGATCGATCTGTAGATGAGAATTAGAGTTGTAATTATGATTTAACGGGATAGCATGACCAGAGAAATAGTTTGTATTTTGAAACCCTGAGTATTGATAGTGATTCGCTGCATTTTTTATGATGATAGGATGTAATTGGGTTAAGTTTCTAGTTGCGATATCAAACTGTTTTTTTTCATCGTCATTCATTTGAATGTAATCATTGTATTCATTTTTACAATGTGAAGCAGAGGCATAATACTTTTCTAAAATGGCAGTATTCTCAATTAAATTTGAGGCATAATTTTTACGTATGGTAAAAGGCAATAATGGATACTGCTCTTCTTTTTGGCTATTAAATAAATCTCCTTCATAGCAATTATTATTATCTAAAGGAATTGGATAGATTCCATATCGTTTTGCGATTTCATTCGGGTATAAATTATTCTGTATGAAATTAAAAAAACTCTGCCAATCTATGGATGCTATATCTTTTTGTATGATTGGAATACTACTCTCTGATAGTTCATGCAAAGTGTAAGCTTCTGTATTGTCGTAATAGTTAGCGTAATTTGAATAAACAGGATAATTAGTATCATCATAAATTTGAAAGCTGGGTCGCTCTTTACTGAAGATTAAAACTTTGACGGTATTGTTTTGAAAATGCACAGCAATGCAAAAACTCGATTCACTATTAAAAAATGTGAAAAGCTTAGAGTCCGTAAGATCACTGAGTAAATCAGAACTTAGGTGAAGACTGATTTTGGTGGCTCCTAGAGATTTAAGATGTTCAAGTAGATGTGATGCTGAACCACATAATAGAGTGCCGTATTCTAGATCACGTAAAATTGGAAAATGATTAAAAAGGAGAGGATGTCGGTCTAAAATTTCACTTTCTACGGCACCATTTAAGTATTCATTACCATAACTCACAAATGCAATTTGACGGTAAGCTTGTTCTAAATACATTTATTATTATCCGAGTTTAAATTATAAAAATTTAGGAAATTATATCTCAGTGCGAAAACAATATCATTTTAGAAAGGTCGGTGAAGACACCTATATTTGGGATGTGGATCATTTAATTGATCAAAGTTCACATTTATCTGTTATCCAAGTTCAATTGGATAATATTCAAGAGTTGAGGGAGCCTTATTGGTTTCCAAATCACCATCCAACAACGCAGGAGTTAATAGATCATTTCCAATTAGTACAGGAAGCTGATCTAAGTTATCCCATTATTCTATGTCCCGAAGGACGAGTGATGGATGGTATGCATCGAGTAGCAAAAACTAAAATGATGAATCTGAATGCAGTTCAAGCGGTGCAATTTGAAGTTATGCCACAACCTGACTTTATCAATGTTGATGAAGATGACTTATCTTATGATTGAAGTGGCGTGTGCAACTCAATAAAAAGAAGGCTCATGTGTAGAGGGTGGTGTGAAAAGAATTAATGTCGTCGGAACATCGGCTTCTGGAAAAAGCACATTCTCTAAAATGCTTGCTCACAAGTTGGGTCTGAGTTATATCGAACTGGATGATTTGTTTTGGTTGGATGATTGGAGAGAATCATCCGATCATGAGTTCTTTAAAAAGTTACAACAGAAAATCGATCAGGCCTCTGAGGGTTATGTCATTGATGGGAACTATACTCGGACAAAGCATATTAAGTGGAAAGACACCGACACGATTATTTGGTTAGATTTACCTTTTCATCTTAATCTTTATCGTTCAGTGAAGCGGGCGCTACATCGGGCTTGGAGCAAGCAACACCTTTGGGTGAGCTCAAACAATATAGAGAGTATTCAATCGTTGTTTAGTCGAGACTCGATCGTGTGGTGGATGATTAAAACGCATCAAAAGAATCGGCAAAAATATTTAGAGATGATGCAATCCAATGAGTATGCTCATATCCATTGGATTAGATTGAGAAATCAAAGAGAAATGGATAAGTTTCTAAAACAAGGTCATAGTCCGAAATAATAAGCACAAATACAAATCAGTGCAGTGATGAGAATCAGTGTAAATACACCCGTTTTACCTGATTTGGTCGTTGGGGGTGTTACTGTTTCTTGATTTGAATTTATAGTTTTATTTTGAAAGAAACGTTTTTGATTGCTTGCCTCAGTAGACTCATCCAAAGGTGAAGTGACTGCAATCGGGGTGAGCCTTGCAGTTTTATAATGGTTCGCAACCTTAGTCACAAATTTGGCAGTTAAATCTTCTAATTTTTGGCGGAAATGACGGATATTTAAAATTTCTTCAGAAGTCATTGCCTCACCAAGATCATTAAAAGGCTGTTTTAACTTTTTTTCTAAAGCTTGATCCAATGTTTCTAAGTGAATCAATGTTTCATGCGCATAACTCGCACTATAAGCATCAGGCAGTAATGACAAATCTAAGCTTTTAGAGGATGAATCTGGATGTGCTGTTGATTGCTGATAGCCAAAGTAAGATTGTCCAAGTTCTACAGGCTGAATCAATCCTTGAGCGAGAGGGCGATCAAAGAGTTCATTATCTGTATAGACATGAATATCTTCCCAATTGGGGTGTGCTAAATCGGTATCTACACGTTTAGCGTGGCTTGCATTGAGTTCATAACGCCACATGGTTTCGATACGTGTTGGAATCTTTTGAGCACTAGGCATCTCATAATCATTATCTGCGATGTACCAAGTCGCCAACTCTTTGCCACAAATCCAAGCTGTTTTATGACTACCAACATGACTCACAATGAAATGAGCATAAGGCAACAGCTCAACATTTGGATTTGGATTTTTCTCATCTAAAAGTAAGCTTGAATTGTGTAAGCTCAGTTGGGTCACGCCTTGTTGTTTTAAGCCTTCGAGCCAGACTTGAAAATGCTGTGCCAGTAAATGCTGTGAATTTAGATCACGGAACGCAAAATAGTGCTGATTGAAAATAGAATGATTCACCCATTGCTTAAAGTTCAACTTTTGACTGAGGAACTCATTACCATAGGTAACAAGGGTGAGCTGTTGCTTCCAAATTGGATCAAGTGCCATTATTCATCTTCTTGGTGACAATGCGTTTATCTTATCCTTTTTATAAATCAAATTACTAATCAAATTCACGATCTATTTTTTCTTGTAGATTTACTGAAGAGTAGGCTTCATCCCACTGCATAAAAACTGTTAGAATGTGCAGTTATATTATTTTTTCTTATATTGTTGCTTTGAGAGTTACTATGTCACTGGAAGCCCTGACCACTGAAGCGCTCGCTGCCATTGCAGCAGCTCAAGACCTTGCTACACTCGATCAAGTACGAGTGCAGTTTACGGGTAAGAAAAGCCAGCTTGCTGAACAATCGAAAGCACTGGGTAAAATGGACCCTGAAGAACGTAAAGTTTTCGGTGCTCAAATTCATGCTGTACGTGAAGCGATTACAGCAGCTTTAACTGAGCGTCAAACCGCATTACAAAAAGTTGCCTTAGAACAAAAATTGGCAAGCGAACAAATTGATATTACCTTACCGGGTCGTGGTCAGACTGTGGGAAGTATTCACCCTGTGACTCAAGTTCAAGAGCGTATTTGTCAATTCTTTACCAAAGCAGGTTTTACCGTTGCCACTGGTCCAGAAGTTGAAGATGACTATCATAACTTCGAAGCATTGAATATTCCGGGGCATCATCCAGCGCGTGCAATGCATGACACCTTCTATTTTGATGCGAACCATTTGCTTCGAACGCATACTTCAGGTGTTCAAGTACGTACCATGGAAACTCAACAACCGCCGATTCGTATTGTCTGTCCGGGTCGTGTATATCGTTGTGACTCAGATCAGACGCATTCACCGATGTTCCATCAAATCGAAGGTTTATACGTCGCTGAAAATACCAGCTTTGCAGAATTAAAAGGCTTGTTAATCAACTTACTGAATGAATTCTTCGAAAAAGATTTGAACGTACGTTTCCGTCCTTCTTATTTCCCATTTACTGAGCCAAGTGCTGAAGTGGATATTATGGATGAGCGTGGTAAGTGGTTAGAAGTATTAGGTTGCGGTATGGTGCATCCAAATGTACTTCAGGCTGCCGGCATTGATCCTGATAAATATAAGGGCTTTGCATTTGGCTTGGGTGTAGAACGTTTTGCAATGTTGCGTTATGGCATCAATGACCTTCGTATGTTCTACCAAAATGACGTGCGTTTCTTACGCCAGTTTGCTTAAAACATTTATTTAATCCTCTCTTGCGAAGCCGTGCTTCTCATCTCCTATAAAAAGGAGATGGACTCAAAAAGAATGAGAGTCTGAGGGGATTCTAGAGATTTGAATTATAGGTTTTTATTAATGAAAATTAGCGAAAATTGGCTACGTACGTGGGTAAATCCAGCGATTGATAGCGATACTTTGTCTGACCAATTGACCATGTTAGGTCTAGAAGTTGATGAGCTTGCACCTGCTGCAAAAGCATTTACGGGTGTGGTTGTAGGTGAAGTATTAACAGTTGAACAGCATCCAGATGCAGACCGTTTACGTGTAACCACTGTGAATATCGGTTCAGGTGAGCCCCTTCAAATCGTCTGCGGTGCACCAAATGTACGTGCAGGTATGAAAGCGCCTGTGGCAACAATCGGTGCTGTATTACCGGGCGATTTCAAAATCAAGAAAGGCAAACTTCGTGGTGTTGAATCACAAGGGATGCTGTGTGGTGCTTCTGAAATCGATCTAGAAGATAAGATTGATGGTTTATTAGAATTACCTGCGGATGCACCTGTGGGCGTAAATATCCGTGAATACTTAGAACTTGATGACAATGTGATTGACATCAGTATCACGCCAAACCGTGGTGACTGTTTCAGCATCCGTGGTATTGCACGTGAAATTGGTGTGATCAACCAATTGCCTGTAACTGTACCTGAAATCAAGGAAGTTGCAGCATCGATTTCGGATGAGAAAAAAGTTGTTGTTTCAACGGAAGGTTGCCCACGTTACTTAGGTCGTGTGATCAAAAACGTCAATACTAAAGCACCTACGCCAGTATGGATGGAGCGTGCTTTAGCGCGTTCTGGTATTCGTCAGCACAGTATTTTGGTTGATATTACTAACTATGTACTCATGGAACTGGGTCAACCACTTCATGCATTTGATGGTGGAAAAGTTGAAGGTTCGGTACACGTTCGTCAAGCAACGGCTGCTGAAAAATTAACACTACTCAATGAGCAAGAAGTTGAACTTTTTGAAGATGTAATGGTGATTGCAGATGATGCAAAAGCATTGGCAATCGCAGGGATCATGGGTGGGTTATCTTCATCGGTAACAGATGAAACGACTGAGATTTTCTTAGAATCAGCATTCTTTGCGCCGCTTGCGATTGCAGGTCGTGCACGTAAGTTTGGTTTGCATACCGATGCGTCTCAGCGTTATGAACGTGGTGTCGATTTCGAATTGCCATTGATTGCGATGCACCGTGCATCACAGTTAATTTCTGAACTTGCGGGTGGTGATTTTGGTCCAATTACCATTGCGGAAAATCAATCCCTACTTCCAAAACGTGAAGCGATTGAATTAAATCAGGCTCAAGTTGATCAACTCTTGGGATATACAGTTGAATCAGACTTTATTACTGATGCACTACAGCGCTTAGGTTGTGCTGTGACTGTAAAAGCAATGGGTGAGTGGTCTGTTGTTCCTCCATCACATCGTTACGATATGGCAATTTACCAAGACTTAATCGAAGAAGTTGCACGTATCCATGGCTACGACAATATTCAAATCAGTTTGCCTGTGATCGATGTAAAACTTGCGAAGCATCAAGATCAGTTTGAATTGCCACAACTGCGTCAAACTCTGGTTACTTTAGGTTATCAAGAAGCAATTAGCTTTAGCTTCGCTGATTTAAAACTTGAAAAGCAATTGAACCCTGATATCAATCCTTTGGCATTGGCAAACCCCATTTCAAGTGATTTAGCGGTGATGCGTTCAACATTGCTTTCTAGCTTGATTCCTTGCGTTCAGTACAATGTGAACCGTCAACAAAGTCGTGTACGTTTCTTTGAGTTGGGCTTACGTTTTGATTATCAAGATGCTGCAAATATTCATGATTTGAAGCAAATCCCAACTTTGGCGATGATTGCAACAGGCGCGAAGTCGACAGAGTCGTGGCACGGCAAAGTACAATCTATGGATTTCTTCGATCTGAAAGGTGAAGTTGAAGAGCTGTTTGCTTCAGCACGTGTGGATGTTGAATATGTCCGTTCTGAGCGTGCTTGGTTACATCCTGGACAGTCTGCTGAAATTTTAGTAAATGGTCAATCAGTCGGTTATTTAGGTCGTTTACATCCTTCACTTGAAGAAAGCCTTGATTTAGCTGCAACTTGGGTGGTTGAAGTTGATCAATCGATTGTTTTGCAAACTTATGTATCTAATTTTACAGAATTATCACGATTTCCATCGGTAAGACGTGATATTGCGCTTTTAATTAATGATAAGATTAATGTTAGTGAAATTCAGCAACTTATCGAAAAAACAGGTGGCGAGCTTTTAGACTCTACTTGGTTGTTCGATGTGTATACGGGTCAAGGTGTTGAAGAGGGTAAGCGTTCTTTAGCGTTTGCAATTCTTTGGCAGCATCCATCACGAACACTTGAAGATGCTGAAATAAAATCCGGTATGGATCACATTATTCAAGTGTTGCAAGACACTTACCAAGCGACATTGAGGGCCTCATGACAGCATTAACAAAAGCAGAAATGGCTGATCATTTGAGCGAGCTGACGAGTTTAAACCGTCGTGAAGCTAAGCAAATGGTTGAGTTGTTTTTTGATGAAATTAGCCAGGCATTAATTGCGGGTGAGCACGTTAAACTTTCGGGTTTTGGTAATTTTGAGCTACGTGACAAACGTCAACGTCCAGGTCGAAATCCTAAAACTGGGGAAGAAATTCCAATTTCAGCACGTCGTGTAGTGACATTCCGTGCGGGTCAGAAATTTAGACAACGTGTTGGAACTGAGCAAGTTGAATAATTAGAGTTGATTGTAGAGCCTCGAATGGTTAACTATTCGGGGTTTTTTTATAACTATTATTTAATGTAATTTTATATTTTTTAGGTTATTTATTTATCTAATTTGGAACAGCAAACCGTTTCTATGCATCTATAAAAAATATAGATATAAAAAAAGAGAACCAAAGGTTCTCTTTTTTTCAAATAATAATCGAATCGATTATTATTGAGCAGTAGATGCAGCAGCAGTAGCATCAGCAGCAGCTTCTACAGCAGTAGATGCAGCAGCAGTAGCATCAGCAGCAGCAGCTTCAGCAGCTACAGCAACTTCAGAAGTAGCTTCAACAGCAGCAGCGTCAGCAGCTACAACAGCTTCAGATGCAGCTTCAACAGCTTCAGATGCAGCAGCAGTAGCGTCAGCAGCAGCTTCTTCAGTTTTTTTAGCACAACCAACGAAAGCTAAAGTAGTAGCAACGGCAGCAGCAATAGCGATTTTTTTGAATAACATGGCATCACTCTCATTAAAATATTAGAGACATAAAAAACCTGGTTAGTCTGTTGTGTGCTTTTATTGTTCCTGACGTTAGTAAGGTAAATAACGCATGGAGCAGCCTAACTGGTATGCGCACATGCTATCACTGCGCTTTTTGAAATACTACTGGGTGATTCAAAAAAAATGCTCAAATAGGTAAAAAAAAGATGTTTTTTTAACAGGTATTTACAATTGATTTTACATTTTATATTGGTAAAGGGAAGGTAAGCTTATAAATTCAAACAGATTTTTTAGCAATAAATGAGATAAATCACATGTTTACATCTAAGTTTACATAAAAAACCGCCAATTGTTATTTTATGTAACTTTTGTCAACGGGCATAAAAAAGCCATCTTAAAAGATGGCTTAAGTCTATAAAATTAAATCATTAGTTTGAGGCTTTACGCTTCATTTGATCGAAGAAATCATCATTGGTTTTGGTTTCTTTCATACGATCGAGCAAGAATTCCACTGCGGCAAGTTCATCCATAGGATGAAGTAGCTTACGTAGAATCCACACTTTACGTAAGTTGTCTTCAGACATTAAGCGTTCTTCACGACGTGTACCAGACTTTTTAATATTCATAGCAGGGAATACGCGCTTTTCAGCAATACGGCGATCAAGTGTAATTTCTTGGTTACCTGTACCTTTGAATTCTTCGTAGATCACTTCATCCATTTTACTGCCTGTTTCAATCAATGCAGTAGAAATAATGGTCAGTGAACCACCTTCTTCAATATTACGTGCAGCACCAAAGAAACGTTTAGGACGCTCAAGTGCATGTGCATCTAAACCGCCTGTTAATACTTTCCCAGAAGATGGAATAACTGTGTTGTATGCACGAGCTAAACGCGTGATTGAGTCCAATAAGATAACCACATCTTTTTTATGCTCAACTAAACGTTTGGCTTTCTCAATCACCATTTCAGCCACTTGTACATGACGAGCAGGTGCTTCATCGAATGTTGAAGCAATGACTTCACCGCGCACTGTACGTTCCATTTCCGTTACTTCCTCAGGACGTTCATCAATCAGAAGAACGATCAGGAAGCATTCAGGATTATTACGAACAATCGATTGCGCAATGTTTTGGAGCAACATTGTTTTACCCGCTTTTGGCGGAGCAACAATAATTGAACGTTGTCCTTTACCAATTGGCGCAATGAGATCGACAACACGCGCTGTTAGATCTTCAGAAGAACCATTCCCCAATTCCATGATCAGTTGTTCTGTCGGGAATAGTGGTGTGAGATTTTCGAATAAGATTTTGTTGCGAGAGTTTTCAGGTGTGTCGTAGTTAATTTGATTCACTTTCAGAAGTGCAAAGTAACGTTCACCTTCTTTGGGTGGGCGAATCGTACCTGTAATCGTATCACCTGTACGCAGGTTGAAACGACGAATTTGAGATGGGCTAATGTAGATGTCATCTGGACCTGCAAGGTAAGAACCCGCAGCAGAGCGTAAAAAGCCGAAACCGTCAGAAAGAATTTCAAGAACACCATCACCAAAAATTTCTTCACCATTCATAGCATGGCGTTTCAAAATGGCAAAAATGATATCTTGTTTGCGGTTACGCGCCATTCCTTCAAGGCCCATAAACTCAGCAATTTTGATGAGTTCGCCTATCGGTTTTTTCTTGAGTTCAGTTAAATTCATAAATGGTCAGATTGAATAAAGGTGTGTGGTATACAGAAAAAATAGAAGCAAAAGATATCCGCAATGCAAGAAAAGAATCGCAATTGAACTTGCACAATAACAAACTCTAAATCTAGTTAGTTCTTTCGAGGAGAAATGTATAAACAATTTCTTGAGCCGAGCGGCGATCTTATGTTTTGTGTCTTTGTAAGAAACGAGGATAAATTGCCCAAGGGTTTCTTGATTTAGCAATATAAGTCAGAGCAGTGCTTTTGTCAATTTAAGCTTGAAAAAAAGCGCTATAAATTTATAGCGCTTTAATATTTAAAATCTAATCAATGCTTAGATATTGTCTTCGATGAAAGCAGTTAATTTAGATTTTGGTGCAGCACCGACTTGAGTCGCCACAA
This sequence comes from Acinetobacter sp. CY79, assembly GCF_059515845.1. Classification (NCBI taxonomy): domain Bacteria; kingdom Pseudomonadati; phylum Pseudomonadota; class Gammaproteobacteria; order Moraxellales; family Moraxellaceae; genus Acinetobacter; species Acinetobacter sp. CY79. The sequence goes on along the minus strand of NZ_JCAKMY010000008.1, from coordinate 22,197 downwards.
CTTCGCCATTTTTGAACATTAATAGTGCAGGAATGTTGCGAATGTTATAGTTTACAGCTGTTTGTTCGCAAGCAGTCACATCAACTTTAACGATTTTAACTTTACCTTCGTATTCGTTAGAAAGGACTTCAAGCACAGGTGCAATCGCTTTACAAGGCGCGCACCAACCTGCCCAAAAATCGACAAGTACGGGTGTATCTGAGTTTAAAACATCTGCTTCAAAGTTAGCATCAGTTGTATTTACGATGTTAGCTGACATGGAATCTGCTCCAAATATTTTAAAGATGATCTATCTATGAATATAAGTATTACATAGACCACTTTAACAAAGTAGGGGAATGCATCCATTTTTATCCTAAATTGTGCAATTGTCCAATTGAAGCTCACGATATTTACAATCGGAGCTCTAAACATGATCAGAATAGTGAAAATAATCAATTTGCATGATTTGTCATCATAAATGGCTTTAAAAAAATGAGCGCGTGAATTAATCTAAGCAACAATTCCGGTTGAACTTGTCGAAAATAATGTCAGATTTTTTGATTGATGAAGAATTACTTGCTGCCATTGATATGGGGTCGAACAGCTTCCATTTGGCGATTGCACGTGTTGATCATGGTGAAGTGAAGAAAGTTGCTTCAATGTCAGAAAAGGTTCAACTGGCTGCTGGGCTAGATGAAAATAAAAATTTAACCGAAGCTGCACAGCAACGTGGGCTGGCGTGTTTGGCACGTTTTGTTGGACGTTTAAGCTCAGTACAAAGTAATCGTTTACGTATTGTCGCAACCAATGCTTTACGTCAGGCGAAGAATGGTCACGAATTTATTCAAAGAGCTGCTGAAATTTTACCTAAGCCGATTGAAATTATTGCAGGGCGTGAAGAAGCTCGTCTCATTTATTTAGGCGTTTCACATACGATGGCAAATTCAGGTCGTCGTTTGGTGGTTGATATTGGTGGTGGTTCAACTGAATTAATCATTGGTGAAGAATTTGAGCCGATCCATACCGAATCTGTTCAAATGGGTTGTGTTGCGTTTACAAAAGCATTTTTTGCAGATGGTGAAATTAGCCCAAAAGCATTTGATAAAGCACTCACTGCTGCGCGTAAAGAAATGTCAGGCTTGGTCAATACTTATAAAGCTGCTGGTTGGGATACGGTTGTTGGATCGAGTGGAACGATTAAGGCATGTCGTCAAATTGCAGTTAATATGGGCTGGAGTGATGATCAGGAAAATCTGACACGCGAAGGTTTGGAAAAATTAAAAGATAGATTGCTTAAATATAAGCATGTTGCAGAAATAGAATTTGATGGTCTAAAAGAAGACCGTCGTGCTGTTTTACCTGCGGGGATTGCCATTCTTTATGCCGTATTTGAGTTGCTGAATATTGATAAATTGGTGTATTCAGATGGTGCGTTACGTGAAGGCGTAATGTATGACCTATTGGGTCGTTTCCAGCACGAAGATGTGCGTGATCGCAGTGTGCATGCTTTGATGGGTCGCTATGGAGCGGATCCAAAACAGGCTGAGCGTGTGGTCGAAACTGCACAGAAGTTGTTTGATCGTGTTGCTGAAGCTTTAAAAATGAATAGCGATGACAGTGATTTATTGCGTCGTGCTGCTTATTTACATGAGATTGGATTGGCAATCAGTCATTCGGGTTATCATCGTCATGGTGCTTACTTACTACAGCACTCGGATATTCCCGGTTTCTCTCAAATTGATCAGAACTTTTTGTCACATTTGGTCGCTCATCACCGTCGTAAATTACGCGCTGAAGCCAAAATGGATGTGCAAAAAGTCGGTGGAATTAAGCTTGTACATTTAAGTTTATTACTTCGTCTCGCAATTTTACTGAATCATAGTCGCAGTGATGAGATGCTTCCTGCCATTGAATTGACCATTGAGAATGAGCAACAATGGCAACTTAGTGTTTCCGGAGATTCGAAACAGTGGCCCTTGTTGGTTGCAGACTTGCATGATGAGCAAGTGCAATTTAAAAACTGGGATATTGTTTTAAATATTCAGTCGGAAAAATTTATTGATGCCTAATCGCATCTCTAAAACAGAATTTTATTGGTTAGCTGATCAAGCTAATTTAGGGATATTCATCGACTTATGAAAAATAAAGCTGCTCAGTCTAAAGCATGGAAAACGGTTCAAATTGCACGTCATCCAGAACGTCCACAATTTTTGGACTATGTCGGTGAAATTTTTACTGAATTTGATGCCTTGCATGGTGACCGTCTCTATGGTGATGACGGTGCAATGGTTGGTGGTTTAGCACGTTTTAATGGTCAAGCTGTGATGGTGGTTGGTCAGCATCGCGGTCGTAGTACTCGTGAAAAACTTCAACATAACTTTGGGATGAGTAATCCTGAAGGTTATCGTAAATCACAACGTTTGCTCGATATGGCTGAACGTTTCAATCTACCTGTGTTCACGTTCATTGACACGATGGGTGCATATCCAGGTGTGGGTGCGGAAGAACGTGGTCAGGCTGAAGCGATTGCAACAAGCTTAGCGCAACTTTCTAGTTTAAAAGTGCCTGTTATTGCAACCGTATTGGGTGAAGGTGGTTCAGGTGGTGCACTGGGTATTGGTGTAGCTGACCGCGTAATCATGCTCTCTCACAGTATCTACTCTGTGATTTCTCCAGAAGGTTGCGCTTCCATCCTCTGGAAAACAGCTGAAAAGGCTGAACAAGCAAGTGAAGCACTGGCTTTAACTGCGGATAAGTTAAAAGCGATGGGAATCGTGGAACATGTGGTTGATGAAGGTGAAGGTGCACATTTACATCCGTATGACGTCATGGAAAAATTGAAAGATGTATTACAAGCAACACTTGATGAACTTCTTCCAATGGATGCAAACCAACGATGCGAAGCACGTTACCAACGTTTAATGAAGTTTGGCAGCGACAATTTAGGGCTCGCTTCTTAAAACAAAGTTCACAATTTAGTGAAGATACTACCTTCCTGATTGGATGTAGCGGCGGCATGGATTCCATGCTGTTGTTATATCTGATGTCTGAAATATTTCCTAAAAAAATAAGAGCGATATACGTCAATCATCAACTTCAAGCGATCAGTGATGATTGGGCTAAATTTATAGCTGAGCAATGTAAAGCGCTTGATATCCCTTACATCATTCAAAAAGTGACTGTCGCTGAAGGAAATGTTGAGAATCAAGCCAGAACATCTCGGTATAAAGCTTACCAGCAACATATTCAATCGCATGCAGTTTTAGTACTTGCGCATCATCAACAAGACCAAGCTGAAACCGTATTACTGCGTTTACTTTCAGGCGCTGGAGTGCAAGGCTTGAGTGCGATGAAGCACGTAGATCAACGCAATCATTTATCTATTTGGCGTCCTCTTCTTGATCTATCTCGTGAGCAAATTTGCCAATGGGTAGCGCAAAGCCAGATCCCCTATGTTGATGATCCGACCAATTTTGATACTCACTATGACCGTGCATGGTGTAGGCAAGAACTTTGGCATATTTTGCAAAGTCGTTTTCCTAAAATGCAGCAAGCTGTCAGTCGAACGAGTTATCTGATGCAGGATGCTGATGAAATTCTAAATGAAGTATTAGAACAAGATTTACTAAAGTGTGGAGATAGTCAACATCTCAAAATAGAGGCTTTAAATCAGCTCTCCAAAGCACGCCAACGTCAGCTACTTTCTTCATGGATGCGAGGGGAGTCAACTTATCGGCCTGCATTTGAAATGGTTCAACGTTTAGTGGATGAAGTGATTGAGTCGAAAAAAGATGCTCAATCCGCTTTGCATTGGAATGAATTTTATTATGTTCGTTTCCAGCAGGTTTTATATCGATTAGACAAAGCAATATATTTGGCAGATCAACAGGCTTTAAAAGTTGATCAAAAGATTCAATGCTTCTTAAATCAAGCGATCCAAACTGCAAGTGGTCATTTTCACATTGAGACTGCCGAAATAGGTTTGAATTTTGCATTGTTAAATCAAAAGCTAGAGTTAAAGTTACGACAGGGTGGAGAAAAAATTCATCTCTATGGTCGGGTTGGTGCATGGCCATTGAAAAAAGCCATTCAAGAAGCGCAAATTTTTCCTTGGACTCGTCATACAATTCAAATATTAAGCATAGATAATGTTATGCTTGGTGTTTTTACGCCAAAAGGGTTTTGGTTGGCGCAATCCGAATATTGTGAAGTGGGCGGATGGCAACCAAAGTTAATCTCTTCGTTATAAAAAGATTTTAGGTCGAGTGTGATTCATGAGTGCTGCTTTAAATTGTAATATTTGTTTCATTGGTGGTGGGAATATGGCTCAAGCCTTAATTGGCGGTCTATTGAGTCGTGGTTTACCTGCTACACGTGTGACTGTGTCTGATCCAGTTGAACATGTGCGTGAATTATTACAAGCTAAAGATATTCATGTGACTGACAATAATATCGATGCAATTCGTGATGCAGACATCGTTGTTCTTGCTGTTAAGCCTCAAGTTTTAGCAGATGTTTTGAAACCATTGAATGGTTTATTCAACGATAAATTGATCGTTTCAATCGTTGCTGGTGCTGAAATTGAAACCCTTTCTAAATTCACGGGTTCTGAAATGGTGGTTCGTGTCATGCCGAATACGCCTGCTCTGGTACAAACTGGCGCGCATGGCTTATTTGCTTATCCTGTCGTTGATGATGCTAAGCGTGAATTGGCAAGTCAGGTATTGGCTGCAACAGGTTTGACGCTTTGGGTAAAAAGTGAAGATCAAATTGATGCAGTAACAGCAGTATCAGGTTCAGGTCCAGCATACTTTTTCTATATGATGGAAAGTATGATTCGCGCAGGCAAAAATATGGGCTTGGATGAAAAAACGGCGACTGCTTTGACTTTACAAACAGCGTTGGGTGCTGCACAAATGGCCATCACCAGTTCAAATACACCTGCTGAGTTACGTAAAAATGTGACTTCGCCAAATGGTACGACGCAAGCTGCGCTTGAAGTTTTTGATCGCGCGCAAATATCACAAAATATTCAAACAGCTTTGGCTGCTGCACAAAAACGTAGTCAAGAGTTGGCTCAAGATTTAAGCGATAGTGCTAAATAACCAATTTTATTAGGAAAGTTGAAGTATGGGTGCGAGTTCTGCGCTATTTTTTGACATTATCATTAATGTTGCAATTTTATTGGTTTTCTTTCGCTTCTTAATGCAATTGGCGGGTGTAAATCCATATAATCCAGTGGTTCAATCGACCACCAAAGCGACAAAAATCGTCGATGTATTTGGTCGTATTTTACCGACTGTTGCAGGTGGACGTGTCAATCTCGCTGCATTGGTATTGGTCATTTTACTTTATTTCTTAAAAGTATTTGGTTTTAAATATCTCAATGCTCAACCGACTGGAACAACGGTTTATTTTGTTGTTTCGACCATGTTGTCGATGTTGCTCTCGTTAGTGAGTATTTTGAAATACATGCTGTTCGGTTACATCATTTGCAGTTGGATCGTGATGTTTACTCAATCTCGTTCCCCATACATTGAAGTATTACAAGAACTTGCTGAGCCGATGCTTGCGCCATTCCGTAAAATTATGCCGAATATGGGGATGATCGATCTTTCTCCAATCTTGGCATTTTTTACACTGTATATTGCTGAAATGATGTTGAAATCAATCGGATAAAATTTGATAAGCAATAAAAAAGGACTCAGTAGAGTCCTTTTTTATTGCTTGAGGGACTGAAGTCCCTCTTTGAAAAAGAGGGATTTAGGGAGATTATAATGGTTAATGTGCTTCGTCCCAGTTTTTACCTTGACCGACTTCAACCAGTAAAGGCACTGAGATTTTCACCACATTTTGCATAGCTTCAGCAATTTTCACTGCCAATTCATCTGCGATGCTTTCATCTACTTCAAACACCAATTCATCGTGTACTTGCAGTAACAGCTTTGCTTGATTTTTGGGCAGAATTTTATCAACTTCAATCATCGCGAGTTTAATGATTTCAGCCGCAGAGCCTTGAAGTGGCGCATTAATGGCTGCACGTTCAGCTGCTTTACGAATCATCATATTACGTGCATCAATATCGGGTGTATATAAACGGCGTCCAGTGATGGTTTCCACATAACCTTGTTCTAAAGCGACTTGGCGAGTACGTTGCATGTACTCATAGATACCAGGGTAGCGATGGAAATACTGCTTAATGTAATTTTGTGATTCTTCACGAGTAAAACCGAGTTGACGAATCAAGCCAAATTCAGACATACCGTAGAGCAATCCAAAGTTAACCGCTTTGGCTTGACGACGTTGATCATGGGTCACATCTTCCAGTGCAACATTCAATACTTCCGCAGCAGTGCGACGATGTACATCTTGTCCGTTATTGAAAGCATCTACCAAAGCATCATCTTGAGAGAAATGTGCCATTAAACGTAGCTCGATTTGCGAATAATCGGCTGCTAGTAATACGCGACCTTCAGGTGCGACAAAGGCTTTACGAATTTGACGACCAATTTCTTCACGTATAGGAATGTTTTGTAGATTTGGATCGGTAGATGAGAGGCGACCCGTTGCTGTCAAAGCTTGATGGTAGCTGGTATGAACGCGTTTGGTTCCATCATTGGCCTGTTTTAACAAACCATCTGTGTAAGTACTTTTAAGTTTGGTCAGCCCACGATATTCCAAAATCAGTTCTGCAATCGGGTGATCAATTTTTTCTAAAATACTTTCACTGGTGCTGTACTGACCTGTAGCTGTTTTTTTGCCCCCTTTTAACCCTAATTTATCAAATAGAATTTCACCGACTTGTTTGGGTGAGCTGACATTAAACGGTTGACCCGCTATCTCAATAATTTGGTTTTCTAAGTTTTGAATGGTATCTGCAAACTCACAACCCAATTGATCTAGGAACTGTAAATCAAGCTCAATGCCATTTTCCTCCATAGAGGTCAGTACCGATGCTGTTGGGACTTCGATCTTATGTAAAATGTCACTTAATGGTGGCGTTTCTTTGAGCTTACGATCCAGCACTTCATAGAGGCGATAGGTCACATGCGCATCTTCAGCGGCGTAGTGTGCAGCAGTTTCAATCTCGATCTGATTAAAGGTTTTTTGTTTTGCACCTTTACCTGCAACCTGCTCGTAAGTTGTAGTCAAATGACTCAAGTAAACACGTGCCACATCATCCATGCCATGACGCGTCGCAACCGCATTCAGGACATAAGACGCCAACATGGTATCGAAATACCAACCCTGCAAATGAATGCCGTGATTTTCTAAAATATGAGCATCGTACTTTAAATGATGTCCAATTTTTTCAACTTGAGGATTTTCTAAAATCGGTTTGATCTGCGCGATAATCGAATCGCGATTGAGCTGTTCAGGCGCACCTTCGTAATCGTGTGCGAGTGGTACGTAATAAGCATCATTGCCATCAAATGCAACCGAAAATCCGACCATTTCAGCAATCCGATAATCTAGACTGGTGGTCTCAGTATCAAATGCAAAACGTGTTGCTGTGCTTAAGCGTTTGAAGAATGTTTCCCAGTCGGATTGGCTCAGTACCGTGTGGTAAGTCGCTTTTCCTAATTGATCATCTACACTGCTTAAGGTGGCTTGATCTTCTGGTGCTGTTATAGGTACTGCAGGGACAGACTTTTCAATACTTTTAGAAGTTTGCTTGTAGGTCGAATTATTTGGATTATTGGGGTGGTCTAAAGACTGAAGTTGATTACGGAACTCCAATTCAGTATATAAACGGCGTAATTCCTCTACATTTGGATCAGCCAGTTTTAAATCTTCATACGTTAGATTTAAATCTAGGTCACACACAATACTTGCCAATTGATGATCGAGGGTAATGCCTTCAACACTGTCTTTAATGTTTTGACCGACTTTACCTTTGATCTTGTCGACATTTTCTAGAATACCGCCAATTGAACCATATTCGTTTAGCAGTTTAGCGGCAGTTTTTGCACCGACACCTGGGACTCCCATAATGCCATCAGAAGCATCACCCATCAGGGTAAGATAGTCGATAATCTGGTGTGGCCAGACGCCGAATTTTTCAAAGACGCCATTCACATCCATCGGTTTATCTTTAAAGCTGTCTTCTAAAGTTACTTTGTCAGTCACTAACTGTGCCATGTCTTTATCTCCTGTCGAGATCAAGACTTGATAACCTTCTTTTTCCGCACGTTTTGCCAATGTACCAATAATATCATCGGCTTCAGCACCGGGCAGAACATGCAAAGGAATACCCAAAGCACGAATTAAATTGTGCAAGTAAGGAATTTGCTGAGAGAGTTCATCTGGCATGCTTGGACGATCACCTTTATAAATCGGTGAAAGCTCATGACGAAAAGTAGGCTCTGGCGTATCAAAAATAACCGCCATGTGAGTTGGTTGGACACGACGCATCAGTTTTTGGATCGCAGAAATTGCACCACGAATCGCGTTGGTCTGTAACCCTGTTGAAGTGGTTAGCGGTGGTAATGCATGGTATGCACGAAATAAAAAATATGACCCATCGACCAAGACAAATGGTGGCATCGAAACGTTCCTAATCCAAATAACTAGGGTATTGTACGTGATTTTAGCTCCCAAAGTTGTATCAAGATGAATCATGGACTTACCGAATATCTGATGAATTGAAGCATATAAAGAAATAAGCTGTTGTATGATCGCGGTTCATGGAAAGAGAAACAAATAATATGTTTAAAGCGCAAAGCGAAGTCAGAATGATTTGGTTGATGGTCCTGATCATTTGTGCCGTCGGAGCATGGTTTTTAGCCGTACCGACTTTAACGTATATCTGTTTAATTGCTTTCGTGATGAGTGTGATTCAGTACGTGGATGCCATTCAGAAACCCATAGAGGTGATCGCACAACAACATGATGATCAAGTCGCTTATACCTCCAAAGTGCCCTTATACATTTCATCCCTTATTGCTTTGGTGGGTGGATTTATTCATTTAAGTTGGATGGTCGCCCTTGGCGCGACACTGTGGATTTTTTTCTTTTTAAGATGGTTAAGGCGTTTAGAAACCAATTTAGAAGTCATTCATTATCGTCAGTCAATGGCTGTCCAACAGCAACAAAGTAAAGCCCAAGAACCAACTTCTAATATCCCTTTAGATGCACACCAATTGCCTTATCCAGCATCGAATCTTAACAACTCTTTAACCAAGCATGAGCAACTCAGTTTCACTGAACAAATGAGTCAGTGGATTTTTAAAGGTAATCCAGTCTTAAAAGTTGCAATATTGGTACTGGTGATTGGTGTCATTCTTTTACTTCGGTTTGCAACTGAACATTGGCAACTGAGCTTGGCATTGAAGCTAGGAATCGTCGGCCTGATGAGTGCTACGGTCACCGCAATTGGGTATGTGTTACACAATAAGAATCGTAGTTTCTCGTTGGCATTAGAAGGGTTGGGGCAAGCTGGATTATTTCTGACCTTATTTTTTGCGTATTATAATCAAGTGATCAGTACTTTAACTGTCGCTGCACTGTGTTATGCCATCATCATGATGCTGACTTTGTATCTCAGTTTAAAACAACAAAGTATTGAGTTGGCGTTGATGGCAATGTTGATTGCTTATTTAGCACCGTTTACTTTGCCTGTTCGCGATGCAACTGCGGTTGAATTTGTTGCCTACTATGTGGTGATCAATATAGCGGTTGCTATTTTAACGACGCTTAGACCATGGAAAATACTTAATCAGATTGCCTTTTTAGCGACGGTATTTGTTGCAGGTGGCTATGCATTTTTAAATGGGAGTGATCATGACCGATCCATGATGACCATTTTAGTGCTTATACACACTACGATTTTTGTGTGGTTAGGTTTTCGATTTAGTCAGTTGATTGCTCAGACGGATTTAGATCAATTTAAATTAAAACCCGTGCTCGATGTTGCCTTAATTTTTAGTGCACCGATTGTCGGTTTTGGCTTTATTTATCTAATCTACTTTCAGGAAAGTTATACGCAAGCAGGGATGAGTTTAGGCTTTGCTACAAGTTATGGATTCCTTTATCTATTGGCAAAGCGCAGTCATGTCGTCAGTATGATTGCACAAAGTTATTTTAGTTTGATGCTGATTTTCTTGGCATTGATTCCTCCGATTTTATTAAAACAAGACTGGAGTGTCATTGGTTGGTCTATTGAAGGCTTACTCATTTTTATCTTCGCTTTATATCGTAATTCCTCGATTAGCCGTTATCTTGCAATGGGTTTGCTGATGGTTGCGGGGTTGACCAGTTTGTATTATTGGGTGGAATTGCCTGAATTTCCGCGACTGATGTTTGGGGTTCTAACGCTTTGTTATTTTGCAGTTCTGTACATTGCCAATGTCAAAGCGAGTTTTCAAAGCCAACTTTCAATGGCGACCACAGCATTCTTTAGTCTGATCAGTATTGTTGCCACAACAATGCTGCTCATCTTATGTATGGATTATCTCAATAGTTCGAATCAATGGGTGATGAGCCTGCTCATTGGAACAACGATTTTCATGCTGATCAATGAAGGTCTATTCAATGCGAAAGCCGCATGGTCTTGGCGACTACCGAAATGCTTCGGTCTGATGGTGTTGTTTATCTTCGCATTTGGCATTCTGATTCGTTATAGCCAAGAGGGTGTGGTGCTTTGGACAACGACATTCAATCAATTAGGCTTCGCATTGGCAGGTTTAATGATGGCTTGGCTATGGTTAAGACCCCTGCTGGGGCTAGGATCGATGTTGGGGTTAAAGGCTGAACAAGAGTGGGTCAGTCTAGGGGGATTGTCATCTTTCGCTTTGGCAAGTTTGACGATCGTTCCAAGCATGCCCTTTATCAGTGTCGTGATTCTGCCATTGGTATTTTGTATTTGGTGCTATTTCAAAAAGACGGATTCAGACTGGCAAATATTTTGGCAAACGCGCAGTAGTTTATTGCTGATGATGATTTGGATTATTGGTTCACAACTTTTCTCACAGCAGGCATTTCAAGGCTATTTATTCGTCGTAATCAATCCTTTTGATGTGGTGAGTTTGGCTATGCTTGCTGGATTCTTGTGGATGCTATCCCTTCAGCTTAAATCAGGTCTTGATCAAGGCATTGTCGCGATATTGATGGTTTTAAGTGTGTTGTGGCTGAGTAGTTATATTCTGTTAAGAGCATTGCATGTCTATTTCGATACGCCTTATAACGATTTAACCATTTGGGGCAATGCACTGATACAACTGAGTTTGACCTTGCTTTGGGTCAGTCTCGCATTTATCACCATGAGCCTAGCCAGTCGAAAAAAAATCCGTTCCGTGTGGATTTTAGGTGGAAGTATTTTATTTATTGTGACCTTGAAGTTGGTGCTGTTTGATTTGTCACATATCGGAACACTAACACGAGTCATATCATTCTTAGGGGCAGGCTTGGTGATGTTGATGATTGCTTATATCGCACCGATTCCAGAAAGTGAGCAAGTCATCAAACATGAAGCGAATTAGTTTAATGTGATGATGTCATAAAGACAAAGAATGAGAGCATCCAAAGCATTTGGATTAAGAGTTGATAAGAACTTAAAGTATTTAATTGAGTACATCCAGTTCCTTAATCACGAAGAGACTGGATGTACTTTTTATTGGGCTTTATTTTAATTTCGGCTCACGGTCAATTTCTTTTTGATTGGCATATTGATCAATTTCCTCGTCTTGCAACAGTTGCTGAGATGGACGATCCACAAAGCCCATTTTAGGTACAGGAATCTCGATTTGGTTTTCCACAAAACCATTTCGAATACGTTCTTGCATTTCATCACGAACTTTTAAAAAGTTCTCTTGTTGACACCAAATTGCGAATAACAATTCGATAGAGGATTCACGAAAAGCAGTTACTGTTACTGCGGGTTTCGGATCGGCAAGAACCAATGGATAAGATGCCGCAACTTTGAGTAGAACTTCACGTACTTTAATAATGTCTTCATGAAAGTTGATTGCAAGCGTAATCGGAATTCGCCGTATAGGAAACTTCGATAAGTTGTGTACAGGGGCTCGAATCAGCTGTTCATTCGGCAATCGAACATAGACATTGTCCTGCGTTAAAAGCTTCACAGACAATAAATCAATCGAAATTACTTCACCTTCAATGGTATGTCCACGAATCAAAGTAATTTGAATGGTATCGCCAATCTCAAATGAGCCTTCACCGATGAGGAACAAACCGCTGATTAAGTTGGTTGCAGACGTTTGCGAGGCAAAACCTAAGGCAACCGTTAAAATACCCGCAGCACCGAGAAAGACGCTGAGTTTAAATCCGGCTTCTTTTAAGCTTGCCATCACGAAGATGAGAAAAATAAAGTAGAAAATACCCCGACGCCAGACTAAGCGTTGATGAGCATTAAACTTTGCACCGATGGTACGGATGAAAGTGTTTGATACCACGCGAGCAAACAAAAAGCCAATAAAACACAGGACGATCGCAATGATAATTTCAGTCAGGCGATCGGTATTGATATTGGTAAATATACTTTTGAGGCTGTCTGCAATGGTTTTAGTAAGACTATCTGCCATGTTGCCTCCTTAGAAGAATGAATCAAACATATTAAATAAAACACCACCCGGTGCTCGCGCTTGATTGATATAAGTCACTTCTCCAGCCAAAGGAGGCGTTTTATTTTCAATTCGAATACGCGCTGGACGGTCCATTCCTTCATGGATAACCTTAATTTGTGATGTCCATAGTCGAGTAGTACTTTCACTAAAAAATAGTGGAAGGGCAGGCACTGGAACATTCATACGGTCGAAACGAAGCTGATGGTTACTGACATTATGGAAATCAATCGGCGTCACCGCACGAAAAGCACGAGGGCGAAGTTGTTTCAACTCGGTACGTCCATCGACAGAGGTGGCATAACACATGTCACCACTACGATGATCTGGACCAAACCAAGTATCTTTGGGTTGAATGACAGGAATATCAAATAAAGGATTTTTTTGACCTTGTGCAAAACCTGAAATCCATAGTGGTGTACTGATATAGAGTGTACCGCGTTGTCCAGCAGGAATATAAATCGGATCTACAGGGCGAATCACCACTGAGCGATCAGCTAGTCTGGGAATCAGTTGAAAACTTGGACTGGTTTCTCGAAACATATAGCGTTCGACATGAACTGGCTGTGGAAATGCAAAATTCACATCTTCTATACGGTGCCAAGTTTGTTCATAGTCGTATTGAACTTGAGGACGATAATATTCCAAGCGCCATTCTTGTAAACTGCGCGTCACTCTCACCAACAAAGAACCGAATTTCCATGCCTTGGATTGATTCAGTTCAAATTGTTGTTCGCCCCACCACTTAAAATCTGTAACTTCAGATTCGAATTGATCATTTTGAAACAAAGTCACTCATCCTTTATTTAAATTCTTTCAAAAAACTGGTTCACGCTAAGATGTGCTTAGAGTACACTCAAATTAACCTAAATCATCATCATAAGTTGTAATGCAAGTACTTAAACAACTACAAATTCCGTATAGTTTTGCAAAAAAGCATGGCGTTTTGTTACGTTATGAGGGTGATCAAGTTTTTATTGTTCGCCGTCAAGATACGACTTTAACTGCGATTCAAGAGGCACGACGTTTCGTAGGTCGAGTTGCCCATCATCAGCTTAATTCTGACCAAGATTTTAATCAATTGTTGACTTCAAGTTATGCAGGTGAGACAGGCGAGTCACAGCAAGTGGCTGCGGGACTTGAAGATCATCCTGATTTGCTCAGTCTTGCCGATCAAGTGCCTGAAACTGAAGATCTCATGGATCAAGAGGACGATGCACCCATCGTTCGTTTGATTAATGCATTACTGTCGGAAGCGATTCGTGTTGGAGCTTCTGATATTCATATTGAAGCATTCGAAAAGAAACTTTCAGTGCGGTTACGTGTAGATGGTCAACTGCGTGAAATTGTGCAACCTCGTCGTGAGCTTGCGCCCCTCCTTGTGTCACGTATTAAAGTCATGGCAAAACTGGATATTGCGGAGAAGCGTGTACCTCAAGATGGCCGTATTTCTTTAAGACTTGCAGGTCGTGAAGTCGATGTGCGTGTATCGACATTGCCTTCTTCACATGGTGAACGTGTGGTGATGCGTTTACTGGATAAACAAGCGGGGCGTTTAAATATGACCCATTTGGGTCTAATGAAAGATGACTATGAACGTCTGACCCATTTGGTGCATCGACCGCATGGCATTATTTTGGTGACGGGACCTACGGGCTCAGGTAAAACCACCACGCTTTATGCTGCTTTGTCTGACTTAAATGATGGCTCTAAAAATATTCTGACTGCTGAAGATCCGATTGAGTATCAATTGGAAGGTATTGGGCAGACGCAGGTTAATAATAAAGTGGATATGACTTTTGCACGTGCTTTAAAAGCCATGCTTCGTCAGGATCCTGATGTAGTGATGGTGGGGGAAATCCGTGATTTGGAGACGGCTGAAATTGCAGTCCAAGCATCACTCACAGGTCACTTGGTTCTTTCTACACTGCATACCAATACTGCGATTGGTGCTGTGACTCGTCTAAAAGATATGGGGATTGAGCCATTCTTGTTGGCAAGCTCCTTGATCGGAGTCATTGCACAGCGCTTGGTTCGAACGCTATGCCCACATTGCCATACATGGCATGAAGCAGATGCCTTTGAAAAAGAGCTATTTAAAAATTTAGAGTTAACTGAAGAATTGAAGCTTCCAAGTCCAAAAGGCTGTGAGCATTGTTCTCATACAGGTTTTAGTGGTCGTACTGCGATTTATGAAATTGTGCCTGTAGACGATCAAATGCGCCGTTTGATTCATGGCAATGCGGCTGAGTATGAGTTGGAAACCTATGCTCGAAATCAAAGTACATCGATTCGTGATGATGGTTTGAGAAAGGTACTGGCAGGTAAGAGTACACTTGAGGAAGTTTTAAGAGTGACAAATGAAGCAGCGGAGTGATTAAGAGTAGTTGAGTAATGTTCAATGAAATGCCTGAATCATGACGAATGGCATTTTAAGATTAAAATTAAGCTATTTAAGTAATTAGAAACTATTTAGCAAGAATTGTATTATGCGAATGTTAGATGAGTTACATAGTAGTGATTTTTAATTCGCTACCTTTATTAATTGATATGATTTTATAAATATTGAATAAGTCTTTAAGCTTATTTAAAAAAATAAAATATTTATTGTTTAAATCTATAAGAGTGTTTTATGAAAGCAAGTGAAACAAAAGTTGAAGATTTTTTAGCATCGAATAAGACACAGTTTTTAATTCCTGTATATCAACGAAACTATGAATGGAATACTATTCAATGCAATCAACTTCTAGATGATATATTAGAAGTCGGAAGTGATGAAAAGCTTAGTGCACATTTTATTGGAAGTATCGTATATGTGCATGATGATGTTTATACATCTTCAAAAATAAAAGAATTAAATATTATTGATGGACAACAACGTTTAACAACTTTAACCTTAATATATTTAGCTATTTTTGATCTAGCAATTAGCATGAATAATGAAGAATTAAAAAGTGAGATACACGAAACTTATTTAATAAATAAATTTGCATCTGAAAACGAAAAAGTAAAACTTAAAACTACTGAGAATAATTTAAATGCTTTAAAATTTTTATTAAGAGCTGATAAAAATGAAGAATATAGGGGGTTTTCAAAAATAATTGATAATTTTAATTTTTTTAGAAAACGAATTCACTCAGATAACCTAAAATTTGTAAGAGATGGTCTATCTAAATTAATGTTCGTAGAGGTTTCATTGGATAGAGAAAAAGATGATCCTCAAAGAATATTCGAAAGTTTGAACTCGACTGGCTTAGAACTTACTCAAGCTGATTTAATTAGAAATTATATATTAATGGGCTTAAATCATGATGACCAAAAAAATATCTATGAAAACTATTGGGAAATTATTGAAAATTTAGCAAAGAATGAAACAACCAATCAAAGTTTAGTCTCTGATTTTATTCGAGACTTTCTGACACTAGAAACAAGTACTATTCCCAATAAAGGAAAAGTTTATATAGAGTTTAAAAAAAATTATCCAACTAACAACTTTGAAAGTACTAAATCCACACTATTAAAATTAAAAAAATTAGTAAAACATTATAATAAGCTAATAAATCCAGAAAATGAAAGTGATTTTGAAATAAGAAATCAGCTTGAATATATTCAAAAATTAGAAATAAATGTTGCATATCCTTTTTTATTAAAAGTTTATGATGATTACTTTAAAAATATAATAACAAAAGATACGTTGATTGAGGTTTTAGAGTTGGTTCAGTCTTATACATGGCGAAGATTTATTTTAGGATTGCAAACTAATTCTTTAAATAAAACATTCATGAATTTATATAAGTCTGTAGATACTAATAATTATCTGTATTCTATACAAGAAGCTCTAATTAAAAAAGTTGGTGCTCAAAGATTTCCTAAAGATTCTGAGTTGTTAGATGCTTTAAAGATCAAAGATGTGTACAATATACAATCAAAAAATAGAACTTATTTTTTAAATAGGCTTGAAAATTTTAATAACAATGAAAAAGTTAATATAGATGAAAATTCGAATATTACTATTGAGCACATATTCCCTCAAAATCCTGATATAAAATGGAAAACTGACATAGGCTCAGAAGACTACAATTTTATTGAAAACAATTATTTACATACGATATCAAATTTAACATTGTCTGGAAATAATGGGTCATTATCAAATAAAACCTTTATTGAAAAACGTGACCTAAAGGATAAAGGTTATAAAGCAAGTCGTTTATGGTTGAATAAACAGATAGCTTCTTTCGAAAAATGGGGGAAAAGTGAAATTGAGAATCGATTTAACACTATAGCTGAGAGATTTTTAAGAATATGGGCGTTCCCTAAAATTGAATTGGATAATTCAATCAATGATGATGAAATAAATATCTTTGATATCGATGATGCTAAATATAAGAAACTTGAATATGCAGTATTTTTAGGAAGGAAATTTCAAGTAAGGCATATGTCAAAATTATATGCTGAAATAATGAGTCAATTATTTGAATTAGAACCAAATACATTTTTTAATTCGAATTTAGGAAACAAAATTAATCTAGTTCCTATCGAAAGGGAAAATTATTTGAGAGCTCCTGCAAAAATTAATGATAATTATTGCATAGAAACAAATATTAATAATAATGAAAAACTCAACAGAATTAAGCATGCCTTAGAGTTACTAAAATTAGAGGACGAATTGTTTATAAAATACTCTTCTAGTGCTGAAGAGAATAATGAGGATTAAATTTCACATATAAGCTTCTATATGAAGTTAAATCTATTATTCATAGAAAAGCTGATCTGCAAGATCAGCTTTTCCTTTTTATGTTGAGCTTTAATTTTTAAAAATCAAACAATTACATTTAACGTCACATCAATATTGCCACGCGTTGCATTAGAGTAAGGGCAAACGATATGTGCAGCATCCACCAACTTTTGCGCTTCGCTTTGCTCTAAACCTTCCAAATGAATATTTAAAGTTGCCGCAATCCCAAAACCTGTTGGAATCGGACCGATACTTACTTCACCTTGAATATAGGCATCAGGTATAATTTTAAGCTTGTCACGGTTTGCAACAAATTTCATAGCACCTAAGAAACAAGCTGAATAACCCGCAGCAAACAATTGCTCAGGATTAGTTCCACCACCCGGACCACCCATTTCTTTAGGTGCAGCGAGTTTGACATCCAAAATTCCATCTAATGAAGTCGCACTTCCATCACGACCGCCAGTTGCTTTCGCTTTTGCAGTGTAGACAATTTTTTCTAAAGACATGAACTTATCCTAATTCATTATATTGAACTAAGATCGTGGCTGAATTTGATTGAAAAATAAGCAGTAGAATTGTAAAGATGTAGAGCGAGTTAAATTAAAAATGAACCGAATCAATATTGGATTAATTTTCTATGCTGCATTAAAGGCATAGATTCGCGAATTTTAGATTGTTCTTCTAAGTTAAACGGAACAGTAATGAGCTGAGCACCTTCTTGATACACCATATCTAAAAGTTGACCGCGACTATTCGTCGCCGAAGTATGACCCCATGTTTGACGTTTCTCACCATGCCAACCTTGTTGTGCAGCACCGAGAACTTGACATTGACTGTCCATGGCACGTGCTTGAAGCAATAACTGCCAATGCATTTCACCAGTGGTATAAGTAAAAGCAGCAGGAGCAGTTAAGATATTTGCACCACGATTTCTTAAAGTCAGTGAAAGTTCTGGAAAACGCAGGTCATAACACACCATTAAGCCAATATTGCCAAAAGGAGTCATTGCTAAGACAACTTCATCGCCAGGCTCAAAAAACTGAGACTCTTGATAGCCACCGACCGCATCACCGACTTGAACGTCAAACAAGTGGATCTTGTCATAACGTGCTTCGGTTCTTTCAGGGCTAATACATAAGCTGACTGTACGAACACGACCATCTTGAATCACCGTACCATTTGGGCGATAAGGGCAAGGGAGAGTGCCTGCAACGATCCAAAGTTGATATTGATGTGCCAGATTTTGTAAACGCGTTTGAAACTCATCAAAACGGTCAGCTGTTTCACGTTGTTTTCCAGCAGCAAAACACACGAAGTTTTCTGGAAAAACGATCAGGCTCGCGCCTTGAGCTTTACTTTCAATCATCAATGACTCAATCACACTGAAGTTTACTTCAATGTCATTTTGAGAATTCATTTGAACAACGGAAAGTAAAGTCATGACTCATCCCATACGTGGACTAGATTTTATAGTCTAGCTTTTATCATTTAGATGCTGTGATCAATCGTGTCTTGCTGTTTTTCGAGCTGTTTAACCAAAGGTTCAAACATATTTTGATTGCTTTCATTTAATTTCATCAATGTACGATGCGCATCTAATACTGTAGAAAGCATGGTGTTATGTGAAATATGTTCATCCAAGAGTGCACGTGTGCAAACATTGGGATCACCACAATAATTCAAAATTACAAAAACTTGACCTAGACCCATACTATTGGCAAGCGTGGTGATATCTGGGTTTGTAGACAGCATCACTGCTTGGATATGATGAATTTGTTTCAGTTTCAGACCAAGCTTTGCCAATATGCCTAAAACAGTACTATCTATAAATGTGGTTTGGGTTAAATCAACAATCGCGCCAGTGACGTTACTTTGCTGTTCAATCCGAGACAAAAGTTTGTCTAGACTAATACAAGATTGGGCTCGCACTTCACCAATAATTTTGAAAATATGCGTTCCATTCAAGCTTGCATATTCAACATGACCTGTTGACATATAAATGCCATTTGCAGAGAAGGATTGGAAAATTATCACATAGCGCAACCCTATTCTCAAGTAGTCTAGGGTCGTAGAAGTGAGTAAAAAACTCTAGGGTATTGATTATAAACTTAATTCAATCTTTTTAGACTTAAAATCGCAATATCATCAGCAACATGTTCTGGTGCTTCAAATGAATGATTTTGCAAGTGATAGACCAATTGAGCAAATTGTTCATTGAGCCCACCGTCAAAAGGTTCAAGTGCACCATCCGAACAAATGATAAAACGAGCATGACGATTCAAGGTACATTCTTGTTCTTCGATGTCGAGGTCTTCAGTCAGTCCTAATGGAAAACTACTGGTATTTAAGATACGAGGGGGTTGATTCGGCTCAAAAATAATAGCAGGAGGGTAATGACCCGCACTAGACCATTTCAATTGATGTGTTTCTAGATTCAAAACACCTGCAATCATCGTGATATGCTTTTCAATATTTTCTTGAACGAGCATTCCATTCAATTTTTTAAGTAATTCACGTGGAGTTTTAGAGCGACCATGAAAGGCAGCCATCCAAGATGTTAAAAGCGAACTGGTGACACCATGTCCTGAGACATCAGCGAGATAGAAAATGATTTCTTTATCGCTAATCTTCCAATAGTCATACCAATCACCTGATAAATAGGCAGAAGGTTGAAACAAAGTCTCAAACTCATAATTTTGCAGTTCAATTGGATTAGGGAGAAGTTTCTTTTGTAGTTCAGCTGCGGATGGTAGATCGCGACTATCTTGATTACGTTTATATTGTGCATCAATTTTAAGTAATGACTCTTCAAGTTGGCTTGGAAGCTTTGTCCAAATCCAACCGGCTAATGCACCCAATTCCCAAGCTTGAGACAGTTCACTACCTTGATCTTCATGACCAATGACAATGGTAGGAATCGACCATTTATAGTGAAGAAAATCATTCACGTCTGCAATAGCAATGATCGTAGGATCATAGAGATGAATATCTTCTATATGAATCATTTGCAAACTCGGAAGAGTATCTAGAACGAATTCTAAATTTGGAATTGTGCGAGTGGGCTGAATGAAATACATGGAGTTGAAGATTGATCCTAATGATGATGCTTTTCACTATCTTAGACCAAGTAAAAAGCATATCCAAGCATTAAGCTAAACAGAAAACTCATGCTTGTCAGTGATGGACACTTAAATGGGGTGAGAAATGACTAATAAATTCTATGGATTTATCTTTCAATGCCTAGAACCCTAAAGTAATAGGCATAATCATTTCGCTAAATACTTTTATTTTATAAAACCTTACTCTTTTGCATTGCCATCATTGGATAGGCTATCCTCAATGAATAAACCATCACTTGATTCAATACCTTTCTTCTCTGCGATTTGAAAGTTTTTACGTTGAAGGTAAATGTCACGTAAAGCTGCGTATTTGTCACCTTGTAAGACTTGTTCAACGTCTAAAAGTTGTGAACGAGCATCAATACCACGCATCGCTTGTTCACCATAATAAAGACGGTCATTATTCTCTAAAATGTATTTTTGAGGTCTGGCTTGACTATCTACAATACGCCCTAAGCTGTCGCGGAATGTACTTGGACCCATGACTGGTAGCATTAAATAAGGGCCAGAAGGCACACCATAATAACCCAGTGTTGTTCCTAAATCCTCTTCCTCAGTACTCATGCCTAAACGAGTCGCTGGATCTGCAAAACCTAAAGTTGTGACTGTATTTAAAGTGAAGCGACCTAAGGTTTTTGCTGCACGAGTAAAACGCCCTTGTGCAAGTTGGTTCACAGCATTCCACGGTTCGCCCAAGTTTTTACGGAAAGATCGATATGAGCCACGGACTTCAGTTGGAACTTTTTTGGTGTATTGAACAGCCAATGGACGAGCTATATTTCGATCGAGTACATCGTTGAATTCATAGATTTGACGATTTAAAGGCTGAAGCGGATCTTTTACTTCTTCGGCTTGAGCCGCATTGGCATCGACTTTAAGTTGGTCTATTTTAATTGACTTTAATTCTTTTAAAGCTTCAAGCCGAGGATGGCGAGTAACTGCATCCTGTACATTATTCTTAGTTTCTGCATTCTTAGTTTCTGCATTTTGGGAATCTATACTATCTGAGTCCAATGCATCACTCGTTCGGCTCGCTTCTGTATCTGTAGACAACGCCTGATTTGCAGATTCTTGATTAGCATTTAAAGCATCTTGAGCATAAGTTGTTGTACTTAATCCAAGCGCCAGCATACTTACCCATAAAATATTCTTATGATGCATAACAAACCCAAATATAATAATGAAAGGAAAAAGTACTCTATATATGACTGTAAAAAGCACTCATGTTCTATATTAACAGCTTATTAAAATGAGATGTTAATGCTAATTTGATCGAAAACTATCTCATATTTGTGCAAATAATGTGAAATTAAATAACTTTTGCATGAAAAAGATACAGTCAGGCAAAATATTTAAAAATAGGGGTTGTGCCTGATCTGAAATGCTGTAGAATGCACATCCATCGGCGGTGATGAAGATTAAAACTTCTGATAAAACAGTAACTTAGTTAAAATGATTAAGTTGGGTTTTAGAAAGAAAGTTTAAAATAATTTGAAATTGCAGTTGACTATTTATCGAAAGAGAGTAGTATAGCCGACCTAGCTTGCTGGTGACGAACCAACGAGAAGATCATTAAGAGATTATGAAGAACAACTTGTGTGGATTTTTACTGATTGATTAATCGAAATTATTTTCATTGATTGATGGTAAAAATGACTCGAAGTTTATTTGAGAAATATTTGTCAGAAGATTGATGAGCCAAGATTGGTGCCCTATAGGCACTAAGCAATATTAAACTGAAGAGTTTGATCATGGCTCAGATTGAACGCTGGCGGCA